>NZ_CAXVWM010000001.1:0-41526 GCF_964263775.1 Agreia sp.
TCGGAGGCGCCGTCGTCGTGGAGTCGGTGTTCGCTCGCCCGGGCCTCGGCCGCGTGGCGCTCGCCGCGATCACCAACCGCGACCTGCCGGTGGTGATGGGCATCATCGTGTTCACGGCGATCGTCTTCGTGCTGGTCAATCTCGTCGTCGACCTGGCCTACCGGGCGATCGATCCGCGTATCAGCGCGCCGACCACCGCCATTCGGGGCGCGCGATGAGGGCTCTGTCGGGCCGCCGGGTCGGCCTGGTCGCTTCGGTGCTCCTTCTCGTCGTGGTCACGGTGATGGCCGTCGCCCCCTGGGTCTTCACTCCCCTCGATCCGTTGGCCACCGATACCTCCCGGGTGCTGCAGCCTCCGGGCTGGGGCCACCCGTTCGGCACCGACCAGACCGGGCGCGACGTGTTCACCCGCGTCGTCTACGGCGCCTCGTATTCGCTGGGCGTCGGCGCGGGCGCAACCGCGGCGGCCCTGGTTCTGGGCGTCGTGGTCGGCACACTCGTGGGGCTCGCTCCCCGGTTCGTCGACGGCATAGCGATGCGCGGCGTCGAGATCCTCCTCGCCTTCCCTGAGTTCCTCATCGCCCTCTTCGCCATCGCGGTTCTCGGCCCGGGTCCCGTGAACGTGGCCACGGCGGTCGGGGTCGCGGCGCTGCCCGCCTACATCCGGGTCGCGCGGGCCGAGACGCTCGTCGTGCGCCGATCGGGATACGTGGAGGCGGCCCGCGGCCTCGGAGTGCACCCCCTGCGGGTCGCCATCGCTCACGTCGCGCCGAATACGCTGCGGCCGCTGGGCGTCATCGCCACCATCGGCATCGGAACGACGATCGTCGCCGCGGCAGGCCTCAGCTTTCTCGGGTTGGGCCCGCAGGATCCGACTCCCGAGTGGGGGCTGCTGCTCTCGGGCGGACGCAACCTGCTGGCCCAGGCGTGGTGGGTGGCATTCTTTCCCGGCCTACTGATCACGGCGACAGTCGTCTCGGCGACCGTGGTCGGGCGACGCCTGCGCCGGGCAGGCGAGGGGAGGCGACCATGACGGATTCCCGGCAGGTCATACGCGTGGCGGGGCTGACCGTGCGCTTCGGCCAGGCGGTCGTCGTCGATTCCGTATCGCTCGCGGTCTCGGCGGGAGAATGCCTGGCCATCGTGGGGGAGTCGGGTTCGGGAAAGACGCTGACCGCCCGGGCGCTCGTCGGCCTGCTTCCCGACGGCGCAACCGTGAGTTCCGACGAATTGCTGATCGACGGCGTGGATGCCCGGCTCAACTCCGAGGCCGAGTGGCGGCGTCTCCGCGGTGCCCGCGTGGGCTTGGTCAGCCAGGATGCCCTGGTCTCACTCGACCCGCTGCGCCGGGTCGGGCGCGAGGTCGCCGAGGCGCTCGAGATCCACGGCGCACCGGGTTCGGGTGAGCGGATGCTGCGGGCCGGCCTAGACGAGACGGTCACCGCGCTGCTGGGCCGGGTCGCCGTGCCGGAGCCTTCAGAGCGGGCGCGGCAGTACCCGCACGAGCTGTCGGGTGGACTGCGGCAGCGCGCCCTGATCGCATCGGCGCTCGCCGGCGAGCCGGGCATCCTCATCGCCGACGAGCCGACGACGGCGCTCGACGTCACGGTGCAGGCCCAGGTGCTCGGTCTGTTGTCCGCGCTCCGCAGAGATGGGCTGGGGCTCATCGTGATCAGCCACGATCTGGCAGTCGTCGCCGGTATAGCCGACAGGGT
This sequence comes from Agreia sp., assembly GCF_964263775.1. Classification (NCBI taxonomy): domain Bacteria; kingdom Bacillati; phylum Actinomycetota; class Actinomycetes; order Micrococcales; family Microbacteriaceae; genus Agreia; species Agreia sp. Next base: position 1,716 of record NZ_CAXVWM010000001.1, read on the forward strand.
AGCCGTGATGCGCAACGGGCGCATCGTGGAAGAAGGCACCACCGCCGAGGTGCTGTCGAATCCGCAGCATGAGTACACGAGAATGCTGCTGGCCGCGGCACCGAAGCTGCCCACCGCTTCATCGTCACCTGTCGATGTCGTCACGGCGGGTGCCGCGATGTCGACCGACCCTGCCGAGACCCGGGTCATCCTCGAGGCACGGGGGCTCGGACGCGACTTCCGTCGCCCCGCCGGGCGCATCCGCACTGCCGTCGACGACGTCTCATTCGAGGTGGGTGCCGGTGCGTCGATCGGTGTCGTCGGCGAATCCGGGTCGGGCAAGACGACCCTTGCCCGCCTGCTCCTCGGTTTCGACGAGCCCGACCGGGGTTCTGTGACCCTCGACGGGCTGCCGTGGAGCGGAGTGCCGGAACGGCGGCGTCGAGCCCGGCGCGGCGACGTCCAGTACATCAGTCAGGATCCGCTCGGCTCGTTCGATCCCCGGTACACGGTGTCGCGCATCGTGACCGAGGGGCTGCGCGGCGGCGCTCGCGGCATGTCTGCCGGCAACCGGGCCACGCGCATCCACAACCTGCTCGACAGCGTGGGCCTGGATGCGGCGCTCGAAGGCAGGCGCCCGCACGAGCTCTCGGGCGGTCAAAGGCAGCGCGTGGCGATCGCCCGGGCACTCGCATCCGAGCCGCGCATCCTGGTCTGCGACGAGCCGGTTTCTGCCTTGGACGTGTCGATCCAGGCGACGATCATCGAGCTTCTCGCAACCCTTCGCCGAGATCGTAAAGTCGCGCTGGTCTTCGTGTCGCACGACCTCGCCGTGGTCGCGCAGCTGTGCGACGAGGTGCTCGTGATGAAGGACGGCCGCATCGTCGAGCGCGGCGCGACAGGCGAGGTGTTCCGGCACCCGCAGCATCCGTTCACACGCACGCTGGTCGCAGCCGTGCCGCGCATGCCCTGAACGCGGCGCAGCGCGCCGAGCGTCGGGTAGAATCGAGCACAGCATGACAGTGATCCGGCAATCACCGGTGAGTCTTCGGAAGAAAGGCACGCGCGAGCGGGCCGAGTAGAGCCGAACGGGTCTGGCCCGTCACAGCCAAAGAACAAGCGGTCGGTCGAGGGGCACATCTTCGAGCGGCAAGCGAGGTGGTACCACGCGGGTCGGAGCGTTTCCGTACCAGGCGTCCTCGTGGAACAGGCAACGAGAAAGCCCGTCCAGGAGAACCATGTCGTACCCCAAAGCTTCCGAAGAGACCCCGTCACGCGACGCGCAGACGTCGAGCGCAGAACAGCAGCACCGCCACGCGGCGCCCGCCATCACGCCGAGCCCGAACTTTCCGGCGATCGAAGAAGAGGTACTCGGCTTCTGGAAGGCCGACGACACATTCCGCGCGTCGATCGAGAACCGAGCGGATGCCGACGAGTGGGTCTTCTACGACGGCCCGCCCTTCGCGAACGGCCTGCCCCACTACGGGCACCTGCTCACCGGCTACGCCAAAGACCTCTTCCCGCGCTTTCAGACCATGCGCGGCAAGAAAGTCGAGCGCCGCTTCGGTTGGGACACCCACGGACTGCCGGCCGAGCTCGAGGCGATGCGCCAGCTCGGCATCACCGAGAAGAGCCAGATCGAAGGCATGGGCATCGGGGTCTTCAACCAGGCGTCCCGCGATTCCGTGCTGCGCTACACCGGCGAATGGCAGCAGTATGTGACCCGGCAGGCGCGCTGGGTCGACTTCGAGAACGACTACAAGACACTCGACATCACGTTCATGGAGAGTGTCATCTGGGCGTTCAAGCAGCTGCACACGAAGGGCCTCGCCTACGAGGGCTTCCGGGTGCTGCCGTACTGCTGGCACGACGAGACGCCTCTGTCGAACCACGAGCTGCGCATGGACGACGACGTCTACACGATGCGCCAGGACCAGACGGTCACCGTCACGTTCCCGCTCACCGGCGTGAAGGCCGAGGCCCTCGGGCTCACGGCGGTTCGCGCACTGGCCTGGACCACGACGCCCTGGACCCTGCCGACCAACCTCGCGCTCGCGGTCGGCCCCAGCATCTCATACGCCGTTGTGCCCGGCGGCCCTCTCGGGGCGGCCGATGTGCACGAAGACAGGCTCGAGGGAGAGTCGCACGAGTACCTCATCGCGAGCGACCTGGTGGGCAACTACGCGAAAGACCTGGGCTACGAATCGGCCGACGAGGCCATCGCCGCCGTCTCCCGCACCCACCTGGGCGCCGAGCTCGAGGGCGTGACCTACGACCGGCTCTGGGACTACTACGCCGACACCGACACGTGGAAAACGCAGAACGCGTGGCGCATCCTCGTGGCCGACTACGTGTCGACCACCGACGGAACGGGCATCGTGCACCAGGCCCCCGCCTACGGTGAGGAGGACCAGAAGATCTGCGAGGCCGCGGGCATCCCTGTCGTGATCTCGGTCGATGAGGGCGCGCGTTTCCTGCCGAGCGTTCCCGACGTCGCGGGCCTGCAGGTCTTCGACGCGAACAAGCCGCTCACGCAGCTGCTGCGCGCCAACGGGCGCCTGCTGCGCCAGGCCAGCTACGAGCACTCCTACCCGCACTGCTGGCGCTGCCGCAACCCGCTGATCTACAAGGCGGTCTCGAGTTGGTTCGTGCGCGTCACCGAGTTCCGCGACCGCATGGAGACGCTGAACCAGGAGATCAACTGGATTCCCGAGAACGTGAAAGACGGACAGTTCGGCAAGTGGGTGTCGAACGCTCGCGACTGGTCGATTTCGCGCAACCGCTACTGGGGATCGCCCATCCCGGTCTGGAAGAGCGACAATCCCGAATACCCGCGGGTGGATGTCTACGGCTCGCTCGACGAGCTGGAGGCCGATTTCGGGGTGAGGCCCACCGACCTGCATCGCCCCTACATCGACGAGCTCACCCGCCCCAACCCCGACGACCCCACCGGGCGGTCCACGATGCGCCGCATCGACGACGTGCTCGACGTGTGGTTCGACTCGGGATCGATGCCGTTCGCCCAGGTGCACTATCCGTTCGAGAACCAGCAGTGGTTCGCCGACCACAACCCGGCCGACTTCATCGTGGAGTACATCGGGCAGACCCGCGGCTGGTTCTACACGCTGCACACCCTCTCGACCGCCCTGTTCGACCGCCCGGCCTTCCGCAACGTCGTGAGCCACGGCATCGTGCTCGGCAGCGACGGGCAGAAGATGTCGAAGAGCCTGCGCAACTACCCCGACGTCTCCGAGGTGCTCGACCGCGACGGCTCGGATGCGATGCGCTGGTTCCTCATGAGTTCGCCCGTTCTGCGCGGCGGCAACCTCGTCGTCACAGAGGAGGCCATCCGCGAGGCCACGAGGCAGGTGCTGCTGCCGCTCTGGAGCACGTATTACTTCTTCACCCTCTACGCCAACACCGCGGGCGAGTCGGGGTACGACGCCCAGCTGCGCACCGATTCCACCGACGTGCTCGATCGCTACCTGCTGGCCAAGACGCGCGAGCTCATCCACGACGTGGCCGCCGACCTCGATGCGTTCGATTCGACGCTCGCCACGGCCAAGCTGCGCGACTTCGCCGACGTGCTCACCAACTGGTACGTGCGTCGCAGCCGCGACCGCTTCTGGTCGGGCATCGACACCGCCGCCTTCGACACCCTCTTCACGGTGCTCGAGACGGTCACCCGGGTCGCCGCCCCGCTGCTGCCACTCATCTCCGAGCGCATCTGGAAGGGACTCACCGGAGAGCGCAGTGTGCATCTCACCGACTGGCCCGACGAGAACCTCTTTCCCGCCGACCCTGCGCTCGTGCACGCCATGGACCAGGTGCGCGAGATCTCATCGACCGTGCTGTCGCTGCGCAAGCAGAGCGGCCTCCGGGTGCGGCTTCCGCTCGCCAACCTCACCATCGTGAGTTCCAACGTCGAGGCGCTGCGCCCGTTCGAGGGCATCCTCGCCGACGAGCTCAACGTCAAGACCGTCACCCTGGTCGAGCAGCAGGCGAACAGCGCCCTCGAGTTCGGCATCACGTCGAAGCTCACGGTGAACGCCCGCGCGGCCGGCCCGCGCCTCGGCAAGCAGGTGCAGCAGGTCATCACGGCCGCCCGCCGAGGCGACTGGTCGGAGAGCAACGGGGTGGTGACCGCCGGAGGCATCGACCTGGTCGACGGCGAATACGAGCTCGTGCTCGAGACGCAGGATGCCGGCGACGGCTCCCACGCGGCCCTCGCGCTGCTGCCGGGCGGCGGATTCGCCCTGCTCGACACCGCGATGACTTCCGAGCTCGAGGCAGAGGGCCTGGCGCGGGACATGATCCGCGCCGTGCAGGATGCCCGCAAGTCGGCCGGCTTCGAGGTGAGCGACAGGATCGTGCTCGACCTCGTGTTCTTCGCCGACGCCGATGCCGACGCGCTGCGTCACGCCTCGACTGTCGATATCGCGGGGGAGACCCTCGCCACGGCGTTCACCATCTCGGGACCCCGTGACACCCCCGGCCTCGACGGGTACCGTGATGATCTGGTGGCCGAGTGGATCGGCAACGCGGTGGCCACCGCCCCCGAGCACGTCGTTCGCATCAACGGCGCCAAATACGCGAACACCGAAGACGTCATCGTCGCGGTGAGCCGACAGTCAGGAATCCGCAATGTCTGATTTTGAATCGCCCGATCCCGAGAAGTCGGGCTACATCGGCCCGCTCGACGATACCGATCCCGACGAGTTCGTCGCGGCGGGCGACGCCGTCTACGCCGCGTTGCTCGAGCGCCTCGGCGAGGCGGCCCCCCAGCCGCGGCTGTCGGCGACCCGTCGAGTCGTCGAGCTGCTCGGCGATCCCCAGCGCGCCTATCCCGTCATTCACATCACGGGCACGAACGGCAAGACCAGCACCAGCCGCATCACGGAAAGCATCCTCCGGGCATACGGCCTGCGCACCGGCCTCTTCACGAGCCCCCACCTCGAGCGTCTCAACGAGCGCATCGTCATCGACGGCGAGCCCATCAGCAACGAGGCGCTCGCGGCGAACTGGGCCGACATCGAGCCGTTCGTGCAGATCGTCGACGGCGAGCTCGAGACGGTGGGCGAGCCGCGCATCACCTTCTTCGAGGCCCTCTCGGTTCTGGCGTTCGCATCGTTCGCCGATGCCCCGGTCGATGTCGCGGTGATCGAGGTCGGCATGGGCGGCGAGTGGGATTCGACGAATGTCGCCGACGGCCAGGTGGCCGTCCTCACCCCGATCTCGCTCGATCACACCAACCGCCTCGGCAACACGGTGGAGGAGATAGCCCGCACGAAGTCGGGCATCATCAAACCCGTCTCGCACGTGGTCACCGCATTGCAGCCCGCCGGGGCGCTCGCCGAACTCCAGCGCGCGGTCGAGCTCACAGAGTCGAGCCTCGCCGTGCAGGGAGATGCGTTCCGCCTGCTCTCCAGCGCAGTCGGCGTCGGCGGTCAGGTCGTGTCGATCCAGGGACTCGCGGGCACCTACTCCGATCTCTTCCTGCCGCTCTACGGCGCGCACCAGGCGCAGAACGCGGCGGTGGCCGTGGCCGCGGTGGAGTCGTTCCTCGGCGGCGGAACGCACGAGCTCGCGGTCGACGTGGTGAATGAGGGCTTCGCCACCGTCACGTCGCCCGGTCGGCTGCAGCTGGTCGGCATCGAGCCCACCGTGCTGGTCGACGCCGCGCACAACCCCGGCGGCGCCGAGGCTCTCGCCGTGGCGATCACCGAATACTTCACCTTCGACAAGGTGGTCGCGGTGCTCGGCATCCTCGCCGACAAAGACGTCGAGGGCATCGTTCGTGCCCTCGAGCCGGTCGTCACCGACTTCGTCGTCACGGATGCGCCGAGCGAGCGGGCCATCGATGCGGATTCCCTGGCGGCGATCGTCGTCGGCATCGTCGGACGCGACCGTGTCGCCGTCGAACCCGAGTTCGAGCGCGCCATGGAGGTGGCCCGCGACAGCGCCGACGAGGCCCAACGCGGCGCCGTGCTGGTGACCGGGTCGATCACGCTCGTGGGCGAGGCCATCACCCTGGCCGCGGCCGAGAAATGGAAGCCGTGACCGACATCCAGAACCCGCAGGCCCAGCCGCCGCGACCGGCCAGGGTCTCGTCTGTGCGCCGCTCGCTGGGCTCGATCGTGCTCGGCTTCGAGAGCGTCGTGATGTTCCTCGCCGCACTCGTCGCGTTCGGGCTCAAGGCTCTGCCGCCTCTTCCCTCCCTCGGTGGGGGAGCGCTCTTGTGCGTCGCGCTGGTCGCCGGCGCGGGGCTGCTGCGCTTTCGCTGGGGCTACGCCTTCGGCTGGGTGCTGCAGGCGGCGATCATTGCATCCGCCTTCCTCGTGCCGGTGATGTGGATCGTCGGCGTGCTGTTCGTGGGCCTGTGGACGTACTGCATGGTCGTCGGAGCACGGATCGACCGCGAGAAAGCCGCTGCGGCGGCCGTTCAACCCTGATGCGTCATCGACGCTCGCTACAGTGAAACCGTACGTTTCCCCTGTCTGGAAGGACACCCCTGTGACCATCACGAGCGAAGAATCCCTCGTACTCATCAAGCCCGACGGCGTGGCCCGCAACCTCACGGGGGAGATCCTCTCCCGCATCGAAGGCAAGGGCTACCAGCTCGTCGACATCAAGCTCATCGAACCCGAGCGCAGCCTGCTCGCGGCCCACTACGCGGAGCACGAAGGCAAGCCGTTCTATGAGCCGCTCCTCGAGTTCATGGAGTCCGGCCCCATCGTCGCGATCCGCGTCGCGGGCAACCGCGTCATCGAAGGCTTCCGCTCACTCGCGGGCACGACCGACCCCACGACGGCCGCGCCGGGCACGATTCGCGGCGACCTCGGGCGCGACTGGGGGCTGAAGGTTCAGCAGAATCTCGTGCACGGCAGCGACTCGCCCGAGTCCGCGCAGCGCGAACTCGCCATCTGGTTCGGCTGATCAGCTGTAGAGAATGATCGTCGTGATGGCGTCGAGGCGCAATTGCGCCATCACGACGATGACGAGGTAGCCGAGCAGCACGAGAATCCAGGTGAACGGGTAAATGCGGGCAAAGATCTGCCGCGACGCGCCCGAGTTGCCGAAGTGGCCCTCTTTCAGATTGAAGACGGTCACATAGAAGAACATCGGGATCATGACGGTCCACACGACCATGCAGTAGGGACAGAGGGTTCCCAGAACGAAGATGCTCTGCGAGATGAGCCAGGCGACGAAGACGATACCGGCCAGGAGCCCCGCATTGAAGCCGATCCAGAACCAGGATGCGAAGCGGGCTCCGGCGAGGATCGCGACGCCGACGATGATCGGCGCGATGAACGCGGCGACGCCGATGATCGGGTTGGGAAACCCGAACAACGAGCCTTGCGCGCTATTCATGTTCGCGCCGCACTGCACGAGCGGCGAGATGTCGCAGCTCGGGTTGTAGTCGGGATTGGCAAGCGTCTCGATCTTCTCGCGGGTGAGGTCGAAGGCGGCGATCCATCCGACGACGCCGGCCACGATCAGGAAGATCGCGAAAATGAAGGGTCTTCTCGTCTTGACCGTCGTATCCACCACGGTCGGATTATCGCACAGCGCTAAATACGCATTCTGAGAATGCATGCGATAATTGGCGTCAGTGCTCCTGGCCGCGTCCGGGGGAACGCCACAGAAGGCTTGTCGGAACGAAAGCAGGTGCAACCACAGTGGGTGCATGCATCGTCCGAACACAGAAGTACAGTCACAGAAGAAGTACACGTAAAGGCAGCCAGAGCCAGAAGTCGCCGGCTGCCCGTGTAAAGGATTGGCGAGATCTTCGTTCACGCGAAGGGCTCGCTCTGGAGAGTACCGACGGGTGGCGCGGCCACCGGCTCGGCAAGGAGTGCACCAGCAATGGTGGAAGACAACAACAACACAGGTTCATCGAACACAGGATCAGGCCCACGCAAACGCCTCTTCGGGGGTCGCAAGTCGGCGAAGAAAGCCGTCGAGGTGCCCGCGGTCGACGACCCGACGGTCGCGCCTTCAGAGGCGGAGCCGCTGCGGCAGTCCCCGGCCGTCGCATCCACCGGCGTGGTGTCACCCGTCGTGTCACCCGCCGTCGTGTCGCCATTCGACGAGGAGCACCCGGGGCTCGCGCCCCTCGAGCCCACGACGCAGCCTGAGGCGCGCGTTCAGGCGCCACTGCTGCGGCCGACCACGTCGCTGATCTTCCAGGCCCCCGACATCCAGCCGCTGCCTCCTCGCGACGACGACGACGACGATGAGCGTGGCGACGACGACGAGCGCCCCGACACCTCTGTGCGGCGTCGTTCTCGTCGACGCTCGGGCGAAGACAGCCGGCCCGGCGACAACGACCCGGCCAATACGGTCGTCAAGGTGCGCACGCCGCGCCCCGAACCCGAACTCATCACCGAGCCCCAGCGAATCAAGGGCTCGACGCGCCTCGAAGCCAAGAAGCAGCGCCGTCGCGACGGTCGGGATGCGGGCCGCCGTCGCCCTGTCGTGACCGAGGCCGAGTTCCTCGCCCGCCGCGAATCCGTCGACCGCGTCATGGTCGTGCGTGCCAAAGACGACAAGATCCAGATCGGCGTGCTCGAAGACGGCGTGCTGGTCGAGCACTACGTCGCCAAGGCGCAGGACGCCTCGCTGATCGGCAACGTGTACCTGGGCAAGGTGCAGAACGTCCTCCCCAGCATGGAGGCGGCGTTCGTCGACATCGGGCGCGGTCGCAACGCGGTGCTGTACTCGGGCGAGGTCGACTAGGAGGCCGCAGCGGCGGAGAACCCGAACGGCGGCAACCAGGCACGCAAGATCGAGTTGGCGCTGAAGCCCGGTGCAACCGTCTTGGTGCAGGTCACGAAAGACCCCGTCGGTCACAAGGGCGCGCGCCTGACCAGCCAGATCTCGCTTCCCGGCCGCTACCTGGTCTACGTGCCGAACGGATCGATGAACGGCATCTCACGCAAGCTTCCCGACGTGGAGCGCTCGCGCCTCAAGAAGATCCTGAAAGAGGTGCTGCCCGAGAACGTCGGCGTGATCGTGCGCACGGCCTCGGAGGGCGCCACAGAAGAGCAGCTGACCCTCGATGTGAGCCGCCTCACCACTCAGTGGTCCGACATCTCGGCCGCCGTGCAGAAACAGCAGTCGCCCGCTCTTCTGCACTCCGAGCCCGACCTGCTCATCAAGATCGTGCGCGACGTCTTCAATGAAGACTTCCAGCGACTCGTCATCTCGGGCGACGACGCGCGCGCCACGATCGAGACCTACCTCGGCCAGGTCGCTCCCGATCTGCTCGACCGGGTCGAGCGATACGAGGGCGACCGCGATGCCTTCGACGAGTTCCGCGTCTCGGAGCAGATCGAGAAGGCTCTCGACCGCAAGGTCTGGCTGCCGTCGGGCGGATCCCTCGTGATCGACCGCACCGAGGCCATGACCGTCGTCGACGTCAACACCGGCAAGTTCGTGGGCTCGGGCGGAAACCTCGAGGAGACCGTCACGAAGAACAACCTCGAGGCCGCCGAGGAGATCGTGCGACAGCTGCGCCTGCGCGATATCGGCGGCATCATCGTGGTCGACTTCATCGACATGGTGCTCGAAACGAACCGCGACCTGGTTCTTCGCCGCATGGTCGAATGCCTCAGCCGCGACCGCACCAAGCACCAGGTCGCCGAGGTCACTTCGCTGGGCCTCGTGCAGATGACCCGCAAGAAGCTGGGTCTCGGTCTGCTCGAGTCGTTCAGCGAGCCCTGCGAGGTCTGCGCCGGCCGCGGCGTCATCGTGCACCACGACCCCGTCGTCAAGCACCGCGGAACCGGCAGTGCGCCCGCGTCGTCGAGCGCGCCGCAGCAGGAGCGTCGCCGCTCGGGCCGCAGCAACGGCACTGGCGGCAATGGCAATGGCGGCAACGGCAATGGAAGCGGCTCGTCGAGCAACGGCAACGGCTTCTCGAGCAGCGCCTCCTCGTCGCAGGGCGTCCCCGCCACCAAGCCCCACGGAATAACCGACGACGCGAAAAACGCACTCGCGAAGATCGCGGCGTCGACCATCGCGACCCACACGGGTGCGGTGAGCGTCATCACCGAGGAGCAGTCCGGCGCAGCCAAGGCCGCCTCACAGTCGATTGCCGAGACACCCGCCGAGACGGCTGCGGGCGTCGAAAGCACGCAGGCAGCACCGGATGCCGCGGCATCCGAGGCGCCCACTTCGACACGCGGCCGCAAGGGAAGCCGCCGTGCGCGTCAGGCCACGCCCGTGGTCGAGGTCGGCGACGCACCGAACGCGTCCGAGATTGTTGCAGCTCCGACGGTCGGTGCGCCGGCGGTCATCGAGCTGCCGGCCATCGAAATCCTCGACATCCCGGTCGCGAAGGCGCATGGCGCGCAGCGTCGCATCTCGAACCACGATGCCGAGGTGCTCCTCGATTCCGTGCTCGGTGCTCTGCCCGAGCCGAAGCAGCCGGGGCAGGGCCGCTCGCGCAGCCGACGGGTGAGCACGGCAGCACTGTCGGCTCCGACGCCCGAGCAGCAGTAGCCCAAGATCAGGGGCCGCTATCGCCCCGAACCGGGGCGGTCGCGGCCTTTGACGCGCAACCCGCTGCGCTCGAGCCTGCGCACGAGGTCGCGGTAGCTCACGGGAAGCGCTCCCGCGGCCACCAGGTCGGCGTGTTTCGACATGGGCACGTCGTAGTGGTCGAGATCGAAGCTGCGCCGGGGCAGACCGGCCGCGCGGGCGAAGTCGTGCAATTCGTCGAGCGACGAGTCGCTGACGAGGTGGCCCCAGACGGTGTCGTGGGCGGGCCAGCTGGGCCAGTCGATCAGCACGGTCATGATTGTGAGTGTACGGCTGCGCGGCGCTTCACAGCGTCGGCTGCTCGACAAGACTTGTACTCTTGTGTTCCGTGACTTCTCCCCGGCTCGACCACCAGAAGCACGCCGAGCACGAGAGTCACGACGCCCACGACGGGCACACCCATTCGGCGTCGGTGACGGGCCGTGGCCTGCTCGTGCGCATCGGTGCGGGCGTCGGCATCGTCGTCGCCCTCTTCGTCGTGCGTGCGCTGGTGCCGGGGCTCGGATGGAGCCTGCCGAACCGCATGCAGGATTTCATCACGCTCTCGATCAGCGTCATCGTCGAGTCGCTGCCCTTCGTTCTGCTGGGCATCGTGCTGGCGGTGATCGTGCAGGTCTGGCTCCCCGCGGGATTCTTCGATCGCATCCTGCCGAAGAGCCCCCTGGCTCGCCGGGCCTGCATCTCGCTCATCGGCATGCTTCTCCCGGTCTGCGAGTGCGGCAACGTGCCCCTGGCTCGCGGCCTCATCATTCGCGGCTTCACGGTGCCCGAGTCCCTGACCTTTCTGCTCGCGGCCCCCATCCTCAACCCGATCACGATCATCACGACCCAGCAGGCTTTCGCGGGCGACCCGATCGTCCTGGTCGCCCGACTCGTGGGCGGATTCGTCATCGCGAACACGATCGGCTGGCTCTACTCCCGGCACCCCAATCCGGATGCCCTGCTGACGCCGGGCTTCGCCCGGGAGTGCGCCGTGGCGCACCAGGAGACCGGCTCGCGCCCCGCGCGGAGCCTCGCGATGTTCGTGCGGGAGACCACGGGAATCATGCCCGCGTTGATCGTCGGCTCGCTCGTGGCCGGCGGCATCCAGACCATCGTGCCGCGCGACGTGCTTGTGGCGCTCGGAAGCAACCCCGTCTGGTCGGTGCTGGCGTTGATGGCCCTCGCCTTCGTAGTGTCGGTCTGCTCCAACGTCGACGCCTTCTTCATTTTGTCGTTCGGAGGAATCTTCTCCACGGGCGCCATCGTCTCGTTTTTGACGTTCGGTCCGATGATCGACGTGAAGATGCTGGCGCTGATGCGCACGACCTTCACGACGAAGACGCTCGTGCAGGTCTCCGTTCTCGTCGGGCTGATGGCCGCGGCACTGGGCCTGGCGGTGAACGTTCTTGTGTGACGGCGTGAGGCAGCGTTGGATCGGCGTGCTGCTCACCCTCGCCGCCTGCGTCGCCACCGTCTGGCTCTGGCTCGACGGCGGCCTGGGGCTCTACGTGCATCCGCGCTATTTCGCCTTCACCGTCGTCGCCGCAGTCGTGGGCATCGTGGTGGTCGTGGCCAGTTTCATCGTGCGTGTGCCGGCCGACGAGGTGGCCGACGGCGGAGTCGGTCGTCGTGCGTGGCGCCGTGCGCTGTCGATCGTCGTCGTCGTGCTCTGCGTGTTCGGTGCGGGTTCGCTGATCCTGCTGCCTCCCGCGACGCTCACTTCGGCCACGGCCGACCAACGCAGCGTGAACGGTGGCACGGTCGTGGGCGCGGGGGCGCAGCAGGCCACCGGCGACACGGCCGACTTCGGGGTCAAGGAGTGGGCGACGGCGCTGCGCCAGAGCACCGACCTGCAGGGCATCGCCGGCAGCCCGGCCACGCTCACGGGCTTCATCAGCGCCGACCCCGACGACCCGCAGAACGTGTTCTTCGTGACGCGCTTCTTCGTGACGTGCTGTGCGGCAGACGCACAGCCCGTGGGGGTCGCCGTGTACCAGCCGGACTGGAAACAGTCGCTGGCCCTCGACGACTGGGTCGAGGTGACCGGGGCGTTCGACCTGAACCCGAGCGTGAAGAGCCGCCAGCCGATGGTGCTCGTGCCCCAGCAGGTCTCCGAGGTCGACGAGCCGAACGATCCCTATGTCTACTGAGTCGCACGTGTCTACTGAGTCGCACGTCGAGGCGCCCGGCCGACGCGCGCCGTTCGGCCGCATCCTCGCGGTCATGATCACGGTGCTGGTGGTGGTCTGTGCGGGCCTCGCCGTTCTGACCCTCGGTCAGGGCCCCCGTCTCGCCCGCGCCGACATCGACACAGACAGCGTGGTGCAGCTCGCCCAGCAGAGGCTGCTGATGCACTCGAACGAAGCCCTGGCCGAGATCGATGCAGACCAGGTCAGCATCTCGCCGGGCGTTCCCCTGCGGGTGGCCACCGATGGCAGCACCCTCTCGGTCACGTTCGACCAACGGCTGCTCTACGACACCGACTACGTGGTGTCGGTGTCCCGGGTCACGAGCCCGTTCCAGGATGCCGACTCGACGTTTGAGTACGCCTTCACCACGGGCTCGCCGCCGGTCTACTACCTGCAGCCGGGCACACCGGATGCGACGGGCCGGGCCGACGACGCGATCGTGCGCACCACGGTCTCGGGCACGGCGCGCGACGTCGTGTACTCGGCCCCGAACATCCAGGATTTCGCCGTCGTGGGGTCGAGCCTCGCGGTCTCGTCAGCGGCCGACGATGGGATGTCTCAGCTCGTGCTGGTCGTGCCCGGCCAGACCGCGGTCGAGACTCTGCCGCTGCCGGCGCGGGGAACGATCACCCAGCTCGGGTCGTCGGTGAAACAGGCGATGCTCGGTTTTCGGTTCACCAGCGAAGACCCGGCGCTCGGCTACTCCGACACCCTGCTGCTGTTCGACCTGCTCGCCAAGCATGCCTCCTTCACCCTCCCCGGCACGGAGATCGGCGAGGCCCTGCGGGTCGAGCAGTGGGAATTCATTCCCGACAGCACGCTGATCGAGACCACCGCCGATGGCGTGCTGTCGATCTACGACTCCGCCCTGCAGCAGGGCGCGGTCATCGGCGACTTCGACAGTCTCGGCGAGGTCGCCCCCGCCGGAACGCAGTCCGTCATCGGCGAGCAGGGAGCGGCTTATGTGCTCGATCTCCTCTCGGGCGAGGTGACGCCGCTCGTGGCCGTCCTTCCCGCGGGGGCGACCTCGATCGGACTTCCCCTCCTCGGGCCCGACGGATCGTCGACCGTCTCGATCGCGACGCTCGACGACCCGGATGGCCCGCCACGGCAGGGGGTCGTGCGGGCAGCGAGCAGCGGGTCGACTGTCGTCTTCGACACGGGCTCTTCGGATGCGCGAATAGTCTCCCTTACCCAGTCTCCGAATGCGCAGTACCTGGCGATCGCGGTTGCCGCGCGCTCCGATGCCGAGACCGCGACCTCGATCGTCGACCGGTCGAGCGGCGCGGTCGTGCGCACGCTCGTGGGCTCTCACGTCACCTGGCCCTAGTCCGGGCCGCGGGCTGTTATGCTGTCGAAAGCGCAAAGACCCCGACCGAACCCTCGGGCAAAGGCGCTCATCACTGTGCTCCGAGTTTGACCGGTGCACGAGCTTGACGTAAAGTTGTCCGTTGGCGCGCGCTTGGCTCAGCCCGCGTGTCAATCGAGTTTTGTGGGCAATTCGCTCTCTAGAGAATAGGTACTGAAGTGGTTTACGCAGTTGTGCGCGCCGGTGGTCGGCAAGAAAAGGTAGAGGTCGGCACGATCGTCACCCTCGACCGCATCAAGGCCGACAAAGACGGCAACATCGAGTTGGCCGCCGTGCTGCTCGTCGACGGTGACAAGATCACCTCCGACGCCGCATCGCTCGCCCAGGTCACCGTCACCGCCGAGGTCCTCGAAGACCTCCGTGGCCCGAAGATTGTCATCCAGAAGTTCAAGAACAAGACCGGGTACAAGAAACGCCAGGGTCATCGTCAAGACCTGACCCGCGTCAAGGTCACCGGAATCAAGTAGGGCAGGAAGAGCTAATGGCACATAAAAAGGGCGCGAGTTCCACTCGCAACGGTCGTGACTCCAACGCACAGCGTCTGGGCGTCAAGCGCTTCGGTGGCCAGGTCGTCGGAGCGGGCGAGATCATCGTCCGCCAGCGCGGCACCCACTTCCACCCCGGCGTCAACGTCGGCCGTGGCGGCGACGACACCCTGTTCGCTCTCGCCGCAGGTTCGGTCGAGTTCGGGCACAAGGGCGGCCGCAAGGTCATCAACATCGTGGCAGGCGAGTAGCACTCTCCTCACGGACACAGATGGCAGGGGCGGGCTTCGGCCCGCTCCTGCCATTCTCATTTTCACTCAAAGAATTGTTTCAACGTTAGGAGAGCAGATGGCGACGTTTGTTGACCATGTGACACTCCACCTCCGCGCGGGCAACGGCGGCAACGGCTGCGTGTCGGTCAAGCGCGAGAAGTTCAAGCCCCTTGCCGGCCCCGACGGCGGAACGGGCGGCAACGGCGGCGACATCGTGCTCGTCGCCGACCCCGGCGTCACCACCCTTCTCGGCTTTCACCGCTCGCCGCACCGTCGCAGCGAGAACGGCGGCCCCGGCATGGGCGACCATCGCAGCGGCACCAATGCCGACGAACTCGTGCTGAGCGTTCCGATCGGAACGCTGGTCAAAGACATCGATGGCACCGAGCTCGCCGACATGACCGACCCCGGCATGCGCGTCGTCATCGCCGAAGCCGGCCAGGGCGGCCTCGGAAACGCCGCCCTGTCGAACACCAAACGCAAGGCTCCGGGCTTCGCGCTGCTCGGAACGCTGGGCTTCGAAGGCGACGTGCGCCTCGAGCTGAAGGTCGTGGCCGATGTCGCCCTCGTCGGCTACCCGTCTGCCGGCAAGTCGAGTCTCGTCGCCGCGCTCTCGGCCGCCAAGCCCAAGATCGCCGACTATCCGTTCACCACGCTGCACCCCAACCTCGGCGTCGTGCAGGCGGGGGAGACCCGCTACACGATCGCCGACGTTCCCGGTCTCATCGAGGGTGCGAGCGAAGGCAAGGGCCTGGGCCTCGAGTTTCTGCGCCACGTCGAACGCTGCACCGCACTGCTGCACGTGCTCGACTGCGCCACGCTCGAGCCCGGTCGCGATCCCATCTCCGACCTCGATATCATCCTCGCCGAACTCGCCGCCTATCCCGTTCCCGATGGGCAGATTCCGCTGCTAGAGCGCCCGCAATTGATCGCGCTGAACAAGATCGACGTGCCGGAGGGGCGCGAACTCGCCGACTTCGTCACGCCCGAGCTCGAGGCCCGCGGCTACCGGGTCTTCGAGATCTCGACCGCGAGCCACGAGGGCCTTCGGCCCCTCTCGTTCGCCCTGGGTCAGCTCGTCGAAGACGGCAGGCAGGCGCTCATCGACGCGCCGCCGAAGCCGCGTCTCGTCATGCGTCCCCGTGCCGTCGACGAGGCCGGGTTCACCGTGCGCGTCGAAGGCGGCTCGGGTGGAAACATCTACCGCGTGCTGGGCACGAAGCCCGAGCGCTGGGTGCAGCAGACAGACTTCACGAACGAAGAGGCCATCGGCTTTCTCGCCGACCGCCTGGCGAAGCTCGGTGTCGAAGACCAGCTGTTCAAGAAGGGCGCCCAGGCGGGTTCGACCGTCATCATCGGACTCGACAACGGCGTCGTGTTCGACTGGGAGCCCACGATGACCTCGACGGCCGAGCTCGTCACCGCCCCGCGCGGTCTCGATCCCCGACTGCTCAAAGACGGCCGCCGCACCAGCAACCAGCGCCGCGAAGAATACTTCGAGCGCATGGACGCCAAGGCCGAGGCCCGGGCCGAGCTCGTGCGCGAGAAAGAGGCGGGGCTCTGGCGCGAAGACAGCGCGGCCGAGGAGTGACCCGCGTCCGGCTCGCCGATCGCGGCGACATCGAGCGCGCGAGACGCATCGTCGTGAAAGTGGGTTCGTCGTCGATCTCCGGCGACAACGCCGGGCAGATCGCCCCGCTGGTCGACGCGCTCGCCACGGCCCACCGGCGCGGCGTCGAGATCATGCTCGTGTCGTCGGGCGCCATTGCCACGGGCATGCCCTACCTGCAGCTCGACTCGCGGCCCACCGACCTCGCGACCCAGCAGGCGGCTGCGGCAGTGGGCCAGAACGTGCTCATCTACCGCTATCAAGACAGCCTCGACCGCTTCGACATCGTCGCGGGGCAGGTGCTGCTCACCGCGGGAGACCTCGAGAACCCCACGCCGCGCTCGAACGCGCAACGCGCCATGGAGCGCCTGCTCGGCCTGCGCATCCTGCCGATCGTGAACGAGAACGATACGGTCGCCACGCACGAGATCCGGTTCGGCGACAACGACAGGCTCGCGTCGCTGGTGGCCGAACTGGTGCAGGCCGACCTGCTGGTGCTGCTCTCCGATGTCGACGCCCTCTACACGCGCCCGCCCCTCGAGCCCGGCGCCATCCTGATCTCGCACGTGCCTTACGGCGATGAGCTCGACGGCGTCGTCGTCGGCGACGTCGGAACGGGGCTCGGCACGGGAGGCGCGACGACGAAGGTGTCGGCCGCACGCTATGCCGCGAGCACCGGCACGGCGGTCATCCTGACCTCGACGCCGCAGGCCGCGCAGGCTCTCGCGGGCGAAGCGGTCGGAACCTGGTTCGACGCGGCCCCAGAGCCGTAAACTGGGCGCTATGCCCTCTTCGACACTGGCCGTCAGCACGTTCACCGACAGACTGGATGCCGCGCGCACGGCTGCGCGCAGCCTCGCCCGGGCGACGAGCGACGTGAAGAACGGCGCCCTGTCGGCCATCGCGCAGCAGTTGCGAGCGAACGCCGCGCGCATCGTCGAGGCCAACGACCTCGACCTGGCGAACGGGCGGGAGAACGGCCTGGCCGTGGGCCTCCTCGACCGGCTCACGCTCGATGTCGCGCGCATCGAGTCGCTTGCCTCGGCAACCCTCGACCTCGTCGTCCTGGTCGACCCCGTGGGCGAGACGGTGCGTGGTCGCTCTCTTCCCAACGGCGTTCGCATCGAGCAGGTGCGCGTGCCCTTCGGCGTCGTGGGTGCGATCTATGAGGCCCGGCCGAACGTCACGATCGACATCGCCGCCCTGGCCATCAAGAGCGGCAATGCGGTGGTGCTCCGGGGCGGATCCGCGGCAGAGAACACCAACCGGGTTCTCGTCGACCTCATCCAGCACGCGCTCGAATCGGTCGGACTGCCCGGTGACGCGGCGCAGACCATCGACGAATTCGGTCGTGAGGGCGCCACCGCGCTCATGACGGCCCGCGGATACATCGACGTGCTGATTCCCCGGGGCAGCGCGGCACTCATCAACAGCGTCGTCACGGAATCGACGGTTCCGGTCATCGAGACCGGGGCCGGCATCGTGCACATCTTCCTCGATGTCAGTGCAGACCTCGAGATGGCGACCTCCATCGTGCACAACTCCAAGGTTCAGCGTCCGAGCGTCTGCAACGCCCTCGAGACCCTGTTGGTGCACGAGGGAGCCGCCGAGCGACTGCTCCCCGGGGTGCTCGGTGCGCTGCGGGCATCCGGTGTCACGATTCACGCCGACGCGCGCACCTGCGCCCTGTTCTCCGACGCGGTCGAGGCGACCGACGACGACTGGGCCACGGAGTACATGACGCTCGACCTCGCCGTGCGGGTCGTCGCCGACGTCGACGAGGCGATGGATCACATCCGCCGGTATTCGACGCACCACACCGAGTCGATCATCACCAACGACCTGGCGAACGCCGAACGGTTTCTTCAGGAGGTCGACTCCGCCGCCGTGATGGTGAACGCCTCGACCCGCTTCACAGACGGCGGCGAGTTCGGGTTCGGGGCCGAGGTCGGCATCTCGACCCAGAAGTTGCACGCTCGCGGCCCGATGGGTCTTCCCGAACTCACGAGCACCAAGTGGCTGGTGCGGGGAGCCGGCCAGGTGCGCTCGTAGCGGTATCCTTGACCGACCGCGTTATTACCTGCGCGCCGCCGACGACGAAAGAGAACCATGTCAGTTGTGACCAGCCTGTTGGCCGAAGCTGAGGCCCACGTCGAGTTGCCGTTTCCGGCCATCGTCTTCGGACTGATCGCCATGGTCATCTTCGCCGCTCTCGCCGCGGTCATGTGGAGCTATCGCGACGTCGCCAATCGTCACCCGCGCAAGTCGGCAGCCTACGCGGCAACCCACGACCCGCACGGCCACGCAGACCGCACCGGCGCAGACCACTAGGCACCGAACAACGTGACCTCCTCGAACGTCCGGCGCGCCCGGATCGGTGTGATGGGTGGTACCTTCGACCCCATTCACCACGGGCACCTCGTGGCCGCCAGCGAGGTGGCCCAGTCGTTCGAACTCGACGAGGTGGTGTTCGTTCCCACCGGCCAGCCCTGGCAGAAGAAGGTGGTCACCCCGGCCGAGCATCGCTATCTGATGACGGTCATCGCAACCGCATCCAACCCGCGGTTCACCGTGAGCCGGGTCGACATCGACCGCGTCGGCGACACCTACACGATCGACACCCTTCGCGACCTGCACGAACAGCGACCCGACGCCGACCTGTTCTTCATCTCAGGCGCCGACGCCATCGCCCAGATTCTGGGGTGGAAGAACGCTCCTGAACTCTGGTCGCTGGCTCACTTCGTGGCGGTTTCGCGGCCCGGACACCCCCTGTCCATTTCCGCTTTGCCGCATGAAGACGTAAGCTATTTGGAAGTTCCGGCTCTAGCGATATCGTCCACTGACATACGCGGCCGGGTGGGCCGGGGATTTCCGGTGTGGTACTTGGTACCCGACGGTGTCGTACAGTACATCACCAAGCACCATCTATATCGGAGTATTGAATGACGTTGTCTCCCGACGAGCAGCCGCTGACTCGGCGCCAGTTGCGCGAACTCGAGCGCACCATGCCGAAGAAAGATCGGCAAGACCCGGCAAAGGTGCACGAAGAGGCCGCGCGTGTCGCTGCCGCGAATGCGGCGAGCGCGACTCCTGAGGCGGCCGCGGTCGACGAG
Organism: Agreia sp.; assembly: GCF_964263775.1. Taxonomy (NCBI): domain Bacteria; kingdom Bacillati; phylum Actinomycetota; class Actinomycetes; order Micrococcales; family Microbacteriaceae; genus Agreia; species Agreia sp. The sequence goes on from NZ_CAXVWM010000001.1 coordinate 21,259, forward strand.
GCCGTCGCGGTCGACGAGGCCGTCGCGGTCGACGAGTCCGTCGCGGTCGACGAGTCCGTCGCGGTCGACGAACCGGTTGCTGTCGACGAACCAGAAATCGACCCGACCCCGGCATCCGAAGCGAACCAGCCCGCTGAAGCGACCCAGGCATCCGATGCGACCGAGGTCGTCGAAGACGCCGTCGTCGTCGATGAGCCCGCCCAGACCCCTCCCGGTTTCGAGCGCGACGACTCGCAGCAGACCCCCTCGCCTGTGGGCGCGCGAGGCGCGTTCGATCCGATCTCGAGCTTCGCACCCGTTGCGGCCGAGTCCCAGCCGATCGTCGAAGAACTCGTCATCGACGACGTGCCGATCGACGACGATCCCGATGACGGCGACGCCGTCACCGAGATCACGGTCGAGTCCCTTCCGAGCGGCCCGATCCTCGCCCCGATTTTTCAGCCGCCGGCCGTCGTTCCCGATGAGCAGCCGCCCGCCACGGTCGACGACGCCGATGCCTCGTTCGACGACCTCATCTCGTCGCGCACGGTCGGATCGACCAACTCCTCGCAGACCAGCGCACTCGTGCTTCCCGCCGTTCCGAGCAGCATAGACATGGGCACGGCCCTCGATGAGACCGGAGAGGTCATCATCACCGGGTCGATCGACCTGCCCCCGAGCATGGGGTCCAACGGGGCGCCCGCGGCCGGCATCGAGTCGAAAGACCTCGACGCACTGCTTGAAATCGGCGAGACCGAGCAGAGCGGCGACGATGTCGCTCCGGTCAGCGCCAGCCGAGCGGTCAGCACGGGGGCGTCGAACAATGCCCTCGTTGCTCCTCCCAAGCGGGGCAGGGCCAATGTGCCCGTCGTCCTCGCGATCACCGCGGGTGTTCTCGCGATCGGTGTCGTGGGCCTTCTGCTCGCCGCCTTCGTCTTCAGGATTTTCTAAACTCAATTGACAGCTTCAGCACGCTCCATCGAGCTCACCCAGATCGCGGCCTCGGCCGCCGATTCGAAGCAGGCGACCGATCTCGTCGCCCTCGACGTGTCGGGCCCTCTTCCGCTTGCCGACGTCTTCTTCCTCGCCTCCGGCCGCAACGAACGCAACGTCGTGGCAATCGGTGAGGAGATCATCGACAGCCTCGCCGAGCAGGGGATCAAGATCCTGCGCCGCGAGGGGCTCTCCGAGGGCCGCTGGGCACTGCTTGACTTCGGAGACCTCGTGGTGCACGTGTTCCACGAAGAAGACCGCATGTACTACTCGCTCGAGCGCCTCTGGAAGGACTGCCCGGTCGTTCCGATCGAGGTCGCGTCGACAGAGGCCAGCGCCTGACGCCGAGGGCTGTCGAACCGCGTCCCGATTTTTCTTCGGCGGGATCCGTGTTGTAAGCTAGGCAAGTTGTTTCGGCCCGGTGCGAAAGCTCGGGCGGAGACATGATCGGGGCTGTGGCGCAGTTGGTAGCGCACCTGCATGGCATGCAGGGGGTCAGGGGTTCGAATCCCCTCAGCTCCACCATAAGAAGATCGCGAGAACCCTGTTCGGAGAGACACTCCAGACGGGGTTCTTCTTCGTTCCATGCTAAAGCGGCGTTTCGATCGAGAGAGGCCCGAGTCGAGGACTGGGGTCCTCGGCTGGCGGCGCCGGCGTCTAGCGGCCACTAATCGGTGCGCGACACATTCCGGGTGAGCAACCGTCCAAGCACGAACTCCCGAATGGCCAGCACGGCGGCTCCTCTGCACCACTCCGCGTTCCCTCCCGAGGCGATCAGCACGGGGGGCGTGTGGGTCAGCGGGTCTCGGTAGTTCGCAAGGGTGCGAACGATCGACTCGTAGGCGATCGTCGCCAGCTGAACCCCTTCGCCACCCAGGATGATCCGTTCTGGGAGGGTGAGGTTGCACACCGCGGCGAGAAGCATGCCCAGGGCTTCTCCGGCTGCCTGAACAATCGGCTCGACGTGTTCATCGTGGGCCGACGCGAGGTCTAGCGCTTCCCCGAAGCTCACCGGACGACCGACAGCCATTGTCGCCTGCGCCGCAATCGCATCCGAACTGATCATCGCCGAGGAGCAACCGCGATGGCCTACCGGACACACCGGGCCGTCAGAGCGAAGGGGCCAGTGCTCGATGGCTCCCGCACCGTAGTCCTCGTTTCGAACGAACTCGTCGTTGCTGACCAGGCCGAAGCCCAGACCGGCGCCGAGGGTCAGCACCGCGAACCGGCGTGCATCGTTGCCGAGACCGAACCAGTGCTCGTACTCGGTGAATGCAGCGACATCGTTGTCGACAAGGGTCGGGATGCCGGATCGTGCCGTGACCATACCTGCGAGGTCGACGTCGGTCCAGTTCAAGAAAGGCGCCCGGCGAACCGTTCCCGTCGAGAGCACGAGACCACCCAGACCGATGCCGACTGCGTCTATGGCAGATTCATCGGCGAAGCAGCCGATCATTTCTGCAATAACAGAGACGACGGCATCCGGATCTCGGCTGGCGAGTTGCTGCGTGCGCATTTGGGTGACTTCTCCTCGCAGGTTGGTGCGAGCGGCGATCAACTCTGTTTCCCTCAGTTTCATCCCTATGAACGAACGCGCGTTCGGGTCAACGTCGAGGAGGCGTTGCGGGCGGCCTACGCGACCGTCGTTGTGCTCTCCGACGTCGATCAGCAGCCCCTGTTCGACTAGTGGGGCGGTGAGACGGCTCAGGGACGCCTGCGACAGATTCAGACGATGGGTCAACGCGGCACGCGATATCGGCCCACGCCGAAGTACCTCGATCGCGACCGGGAGCGAGGCATCGACTCGGGTAGTCCACGTGGGACGATGCTCACTCACAGGGACATCGTCCCATATCGCGGCCTCCCCGCGACCACACGGTCACCGCCACTCGAGCCGATTCTCGCAGTTGACGTGGAAATACATTTGGACTAAAACTATTACAGCGTCCACAGCCGGGCGCTGCGCATTCGACCAATGGAGGTCTATCTTGTTCCGCACCACACCATGGCGGCGAGTCCGCCGAACCGCAGCAATCGCCACAGCGGTCGCCCTCTCTGCAGCAGCACTCACCGCGTGCTCGTCTTCAAGCGGTGCAGAAGACGGCCAGACGTTGAAAGTCTGGTGGTACGAGGCGCAGGGCAACGCCCTCGATGTCTCGTGGAATAAAGCGTTGGAGATCTTCAAGGAGAAGCACCCGGACGTCGATGTTGAATTCGAGCTGAAGACGTTCGAGCAGATCCAGAAGTCTGGACAATTGATATTGCAGTCCAATGACGGCCCCGACGTTCTGGAATACAACAAGGGCAATGCGACTGCAGGCCAGGTCGCACAAGCCGGACTGCTCACCGACCTCAGCGACGTAGCACACGAACGCGGCTGGGATCTGGACAATACCGCCCAGAACGTCGGCCTCTACAGCGACGAAGGGCTGATGGGCTCAGGAAAACGCTACGGAGTCACCAACTACGGTGAATTCGTCGGGGTCTGGTACAACCGAGAACTTTTCGAGCAGTTCAACCTCACCGAGCCGAAATCGCTCGACGAGTTCGAAGACATTCTCCAGACCTTCGTCGACAACGGCATCACCCCGCTCTCTCTGGGCTCCAGCGACTACTTCGGGGTGCATCTGCTTTATGAGCTGGCACTTGAGAGCATGAGTGCCGAGGATCTGGCGGCGTATCAGCAGTTCGATGGAGCCGTCGATTGGGATATCTGGGTCAAGGCCGCTACCACCTACCAGGAGTGGGTGGACAAGGGATACATCTCGACGGATTCGACCGGCATCACGGCGCAGGATGCCGGAAACGCGTTCATCGCCGGTACGTTTCCGATGATGTTCACGGGAACGTGGTGGTCCGGCGACCTTGCCGACCCGGTGGAAGATGGCACTGTCGGCCAGTTCCTGTTTCCCGGTACGTCATACGCTCCCGGATCGGGTGGCAACATCTGGGTAATCCCTGCGAAGGCAAAGAACAAGACCCTGGCTGCAGACTTCATCGAGATCACCCAAAGCGATGAAGTTCAGGATCTCCTCGGTGAAAACGGCGGGCTTCCGGTGAATGCCGACCGCTCCAAGATCACGTCGCCGATCGGTCAGCTGGAGCTCGGCCTGTTCGATCAGGTTTTGGCCGCCCCTGACGGCGGCCTCGCCCTCTACCCGGACTTCCCTGTTCCGGGTCTCTACGACGTACTCGTGGCCCAGAGCTCTGACCTGGTTCAGGGGAATGCGTCACCCCGACAAGCGGTGGACGCGATCAGGGCCGCCTACGAACAGGGTGCGCCTCAGTAGGCAGCCGACCGCCACATCTTTCGAATCGACCTCTCGGTGGCGGCGACTTACATCGCCGCCACCTGATCGGACAAACTCATGAGCACTAACACAACCGCCAAAAGCTTCAAGGCGTCCAGGTCGAAGCAGCAGGTCGAGAGAACAGCCGGCTACTGGATCTACCTCGTCCCTGGGCTGGTCGGCTTCGCGGCGGTCCTTCTTCTTCCTTTCGGAATGAACCTGTATTACAGCTTCACCGACTGGAACGGTATCGGCGCACCGGTATTCACGGGGCTGGACAACTACGTAGAGCTGGCCGGTGACCCCAACTTCTGGTCGTCGTTTCTGCATAGCGTCGCGTTCATCATTGCGATGGCCATCATCCCCACGGGACTAGGCGTGCTGATCGCCGCTGTCCTCTTCGATTACATCGCACCCCGATTCGGAACTCGAACCTCGAGCATCCTCCGCGCTTTGTTCTACCTGCCCCAGATCCTTCCGATCGCGGTCGCGGGCGTGTTGTGGAACTGGATGTACCAGCCGGACTACGGAATCCTCAATACCCTGCTCCGCGACGTGGGTCTCGGCGGACTCGCGCAGAACTGGCTGGGCAGCAGCAACACCGCCATCTACGCAGTGATGAACGTACTCGTCTGGCTTCAGATCGGTTACACCGTGGTGATCTTCATGGCCGGCCTCTCGCGCGTCGACCCCGCCCTGTATGAGGCAGCCGAACTCGATGGCGCGGGCTGGTTCCGACGCTTCCGTTCCATCACCCTCAACCAGCTGCGCCCTGAGATCGCGGTGGTGTTGATCACAACGTCGGTTGCCGCCCTGAAGGTGTTCGCTCCGATCTACGTTCTGACAAAGGGCGGCCCGGGCACGAGCACCATCGTGCCGGCGTACTTCTCGTTCACGAACTTCTTCACCACGAGCCGGGTCGGCTACGGATCTGCGGTTGCGTCTGTCTTGGCCGTCCTCATCGTGATCATCACATTCGTCCTCCTGCGCATACAGACCAGAACCACGGAAGGTTTCCAAGAATGAGCCTCGATACCGTACCTGTCATTCCCGCCGCGGCAGGAAGCCCGATCGACATGCCCCGCAGCGACGTATTGGCGAAGCGTAGGCGTGGCCGGAATCGGAACCGGAGGGGGCTCAGCGGCTGGGTAGTACTGGTCGTGACCCTGGTCGCCGCGATCTTGATGATTTTTCCGTTCTGGATTGCGATCATCAACGCGTTCAAGCCCGCCGCCGACTACGTCGCCAACGGTCCCATCTCCGTTCCCACCCAACTCGACTTCAGCGCTATGGTCAGCTTCTGGACGGGGGTCGATTTCACCAACAAGCTGCTCAACAGCGTCATCCTCAGCAGCAGCGTCGCGGTCATAGCGGTAGCGATCAGCCTGCTCAGCGCGTTCGCCATCGGCATAGGTCGGGTTAAAGGGCGGGTCGTAGTCCTCGCGCTCTTCATGGTTGCATTCGCCATACCGCAGGAAGCGCTGATCTACCCGCTCTTCTACCTGTTCCAGGGGTTGAATCTGTACGATAACCTGTGGGGCGTCGTGATCATCATGGCTGTGCTTCAGAGCGCATTCGGAACGTACATGCTCTCGTCTGTACTGGGCAGCTTTCCCACCGAAATCCTCGAGGCAGCCCGCCTCGACGGAGCCACTCGATTCCAGATCCTCCGCCTTGTCGTTTTTCCGCTGACCCGGCCCACCATGGCAGTTCTCGTCACGTTCTTCTTCATCTGGACGTGGAACGAATTCTTCATACCCCTGATCCTTCTCCCTTCGGACTCCAACCAGACCGTGTCCGTTGCCATGGGGGTGTTGAATGGGCAGTGGACAAGCAGCCCCACCTCGCTCGCTGCCGCGTCTCTGGCCGGAATGATCCCCGCCCTGGTGTTCTTCCTCGTGTTCCAGCGCACGCTCATGCGCGGCGTCAACCTCGGATCGGTGAAATAGTGACCCTCTCGCGCACTCGCACGAACGGCGAAAGAATTCCGGACTCGGAGTGGTGGAAGACCGCGGTCGTCTATCAGGTCTACCCCCGTAGCTTCGCAGACTCCGACGGAGACGGAATCGGAGACCTGCGCGGGATCATCGACCACCTCGATCACCTGGTCGACCTCGGTGTCGACATCGTCTGGCTCTCGCCGGTCTACTCGTCACCGCACGACGACAACGGCTACGACATCTCGGACTACTACGCCGTCGACCCTGCATTCGGAACCCTCGACGACCTCGACGCACTGATCGCGGCGCTCCACCGCCGTGGAATCAAGCTCGTCATGGACCTCGTCGTGAACCACACCTCAGACGAACATCCCTGGTTCATCGAATCGCGCTCAGGCGCCAACAGTGCCAAACGCGATTGGTACTGGTGGCGGAATGCCCGCAGTGACGGCAGGCCGCCCAACGACTGGGGATCCCTCTTCTCCGGATCGGCCTGGGAATGGGATGAAGCCTCCTCGCAGTATTACCTGCACCTGTTCTCGCGAAAGCAGCCCGACCTGAACTGGGAGAACCCGGACGTTCGCGCAGCCGTCTATCAAATGATGAATTGGTGGCTGGATCGCGGCATCGATGGATTCCGGATGGATGTCATCAACTTCATTTCGAAGGAGACCGCGCTTCCTGATGGATGTCCGCGCCCGGGATCGGTCTGGACGGATGGATCTCCGTACTACGCGAGCGGACCCCGCATACACGAATACCTGCACGACATGCGGCGCAACGTCTTCGAGGGCCGGGCTGCTCAGCTGATCACGGTGGGAGAGATGCCCGAGGTGACTCCCGAGCAGGCTTCCCTGTTCACAGACCCGGCGAGAGGGGAGCTGGATATGGTTTTCCAGTTCGAGCACGTCGCCCTCGATCATGGCGAAGGCGGCAAGTTCACTCGAAAGCCACTTGACCTGGTCGAGCTGAAACACTCTTTCGCGCGGTGGCAGCATGCGCTGTCAGCCACGGGATGGAACAGTCTCTACTGGAACAACCACGATCAGCCCCGGGTCGTCAGCAGGTTCGGTAATGACAGCGACCACTGGTACGAATCGGCGACCGCACTCGCGACCGTATTGCACTTCCAACGCGGCACGCCGTACATCTACCAGGGCGAAGAGCTCGGCATGACCAACATGCCGTTCGTGAACATCGACGAGTTCCGAGACATCGAAAGCCTCAACTACTTCTCCGCAGCCGGCGGAAGCGACAGTAGCGAGGCCGGCGAGGCTCTCGTCGGCCTCGCTGCCGGGGGGCGGGACAATGCGCGCACCCCCATGCAATGGACTGCCGGCCCTGAGGCGGGGTTCACAACGGGTACTCCCTGGATCGCCGTCAACCCCAACCACACGTGGCTCAACGCCGCTGAGCAACGTACCGCCTCCGATTCGGTGTTCGCCTGGTATCGCACATTGATCCGCCTTCGCCACGACGATCCGGTCATCGTTCGGGGCGATTTCGATCTGCTTCTCCCTGATCACGAGAAGATTTTCGCGTACACCCGCACGCACCCCGAATTCGGTAAGTTGCTCGTGGTCGCGAACTGCGCGAACGATCCGAGCAGGCTGCCGGAAGGCCTTCTGCAAGAATGGGGACACGCGCATGCCTTGCTCGGTAATTATCCTGGCGATGTGGGGCTCAGGTCGGTTCTGAACCCGTGGCAGGTGGTAGTCCTGCGATCCGAAACACAGGGGAAGTGACGACGTGATGCGCGCATGGCTATGGCGGAGATCGCACACGAGCGAGACCGCTCTGTCCCTATAATTCGACGTATGCTCCGAGGGATGATTCGCGCGTCCCATCCCGGGCCCGCGGTCGCCGTCACCCTGGTCACAATCATCCTGGCGATCGGAATCGGCGTCGATCCTCTGCGGGTCGCGCTGGTGGGCGCCGCAATGCTGGCAGGTCAGTTGTCGATCGGGTGGAGCAACGATTGGATCGACGCCGACCGTGATACGGCGGTGGCCCGCTCGGACAAGCCAATCGCATCCGGTCTTGTCACTCGCCGCGCGGTGCGCGCCGCAGCCCTCGCCGCCGCGGTGGTGGCCGTGCCGCTATCGCTGCTCCTCGGGCCGCTGGCCGCCGTCGTGAACGTCGTGGGCATCGCATCGGGCTGGAGCTACAACGCGTGGCTCAAGCGCACGCCGGCCTCGGGCGTTCCCTACCTCGTGACGTTCGGAACTCTTCCCCTGTTCGTCGCGCTGTCGCTGGCCGAACCCCGCGCCGCGGTCTGGTGGGCGATCGCCGTGGGGGCACTGCTCGGGTTCGGAGCGCACTTCGCGAACGTGCTGCCCGACCTCGACGACGACGCGCGCACCGGAGTGCGCGGGCTGCCCCACATGCTGGGACGCCGAATGTCGGGGGTCATCGCGTTCGCGTCGCTCGCTGCGGCGTCGCTCGTCGCATCCATCGGCATCGCCGTATCGTCGCCGAGCCTCAGCGTCGTCGCCGCCGCGGGTCTTTTCGTGGGAATCGCCGTCGCGGCTCTGGGGATCGTACTGGCCCTCACCAGACCGCCCACGCGGCTGCTGTTTCAGCTCATCATCGCCAGCGCCGTGGTCGACGTGGTTCTGCTTGCGACGGCCGGATCGGCTATCGTCGCGGGCTGATCAGTACCAGTGCGGCGACTTGCCGTTCCAGAACGCCAAGGCGTTGCACGGCGAGCCGTACCTGCCGCTGATGTAGTTGAGCCCCCAGGTGATCTGGGTCGCGGCGTTGGTCGGCCAGTCGGGAGCCACGTCGCTCATCTTGTTCGCGGGCAACGACTGAGGAATGCCGTAGGCGCCGCTGTCGGTGTTGTAGGCATTCACCCGCCAGCCCGATTCGCCGTTCCACAGAGTGACGAGGCATCCGTACTGGTCGCTTCCCCAGCTGTAATTGCCCAGAACCGACGACGCGTAGGCCTTGGCCTCTGCGGGCGATGCCACCGATGACGAGTCCGGCACCCATGAGCTGCCGTCGCCGCCTGCTCCGTTGGCCGCCGCGGTGGCTGCCGCCTCCGCCTCGGCGGCGGCTTTGCGCGCGGCTTCCTCTGCGGCCTTCGCGAGGCCATCACGGTAACCCTGCTCGGCGGCCGCGGTCGTGTTCTTCAGTGACGCGAGCTGTTCGTAGAGGGTGGCGCTGTGCGCCTTCTCTTCTCTGACCTGGGCGTCGACCGCCGCTTGGGCGTCTTCTGCCGCCTCGAGCGCGGTTTCGGCCTCGGTCGCCAGACGATCGCGCTCGGCGAGGGCGGCATCGGCCTGGGCGCGCAGCGACGCCGCCGTGTTCGCCGCGATCTCGGCGGCATCGCGCAGGCCGACGGTCTGTCGGGTCAGCTGGCTCATCGTGCCCAGCTTGTAGAGAAGCTCGTCGCTCTTGTCGCCGTTCAGCAGCAGGTTGACGGCGCCGTTGTCGCCGCCCGACTTGTAGAGCTGGGCCGCGATCTGTCCCACCTGCGTCTTCGTCGTCTGTGCTGTGGCGGCCGCCTCGGTCGCCCGCGTCACGAGGTCGTCGGCCGAGGTCTGGGCGGCATCCCGGTTATAGGTGGCGACGAGATATTCCTCGCCGCGTTTCAGGGCCTCGTTGCTCAACGTGACGGCCGTGGCCTCGAGCTCGTCGAGCAGCCCGGAGATCCTGTCGGCCTCCGCCTGGGCGGACGCCTCGTTCTGCTTGGCCGCCTGCACGTCGTCCCACGACGGGTAGTCGGCGGTGCGCAGGGGGCCGGCGACGGCGCCCGTCAGCGGCACGGCGACGAGCGCGGTGACCGTTGCGAGCACTCCGAACAATCGCAGAACAGGATGGGCCATGATTTCAAGGGTAGGCGAGCCCCCTGTGAATCCCGGGATGAGCGGGGTTACGAGAAGATCGGGTCGCGGGTGCGGCTGCGCTTGAGTTCGAAGAAGCCGTCGTACGACGCCACGGCGACCACACCGTCCCAGAGGGCGAGCGCCTCATCGCCGTGCGGGGCGGGCGAGATGACGGGGCCGAAGAATGCCACGCCGTTCACTGCGATGATCGGGGTTCCGACCTCGTCGCCGACGAGGTCGATGCCGCTGTGATGCGATGCGCGAAGCTCGGCCTCGAACTCGAACCGGCCATCGGCATCCGCAAGCGCCCGGTCGGCGATCGACGCGTCGAGGCCTGCCTCGGCGAGCGACTCGGCGACGACGGCCTCGACGTCGGTCGCCCGCTGGTCGTGGTGGATGCGCGTGCCGAGCGCGTCGTAGAGCGGCTTGAGCGTCGCCTCGCCGCGCAGGGCCTCGGCCGCGGCGACGACCCTGGCGTAGCGCAGCGCGCGGGGAAACGACGCCCGGTAGGACTCGTCGACGTCGGTGTTCTCGTTGAGGATCGCGAGGCTCATGATGTGCCAGTGCACATCGAGGTCGCGGTGGCCTGCGACCTCGTCGAGCCATCGGCTGGCCATCCATGCCCAGGGGCACGTGGGGTCGAACCAGAAATCTACGCGCGTGTCATCGTTCGTCATCGTGCCATTCTCTCAATTGTGCGTCGGCAGGGAATAATGCGAGAGGTACATGCATTTGTATCGAAGTGGGTTCGCTCCCGCTTCCTTCTACTCCGACGAAAAGAGAAATCATGACCGACACGATCACCATCCCGGGTTACAAGGCCGGCACCTGGACCATCGACCCCTCGCACTCCGAGGTCTCGTTCAGTGTTCGCCACCTGCTCATCAGCAAGGTCAAGGGCACGTTCGAGAAGTTCGACGCCACGTTCACCACGGGCGAGAACCCCCTCGACTCGACCGTCACGGCCACGGCTGAGGTCGCCTCGATCAACACGAAAGACGAGAACCGCGACGGCCACCTGCGCACCAACGACTTCTTCGACGCCCCCACGCACCCCGAGTTGACCTTCGTGTCGACCGGCATCCGTCACGAAGGCGGCGACTTCCTCGTCGACGGCGACCTCACGATCAAGGGCGTCACCAAGCCGGTCACGTTCGACCTCGAGTTCGGCGGTTTCCAAGACGACCTGTACGGCAACTACAAGGCTGGACTGACCGCGACCGCCAAGATCAACCGCAACGACTTCGGTGTGAACTGGAACGCGCCGCTCGAGACCGGCGGAGTGCTCGTCGGCGATGAGGTCACCATCACGATCGACCTGCAGGCTGCACTGCAGAAGTAGTTCGGTCTCGGCGGCTCAACCGCATGTCGAAGCCGCCGCCCGGAATCACCGGTCGGCGGCTTCGCTGTTTTCGGGCTTCGGCCTGCGCCCGGGATTGTTCACGACGCGCTGCAGGAATGCGCTGAGCATGTACGCGAGGAACGCCCAAGGCCCGATGAATGCGGCAAGGACGACGACCAGCGAACCGAGCACTACCGCGATGACGCCGTTCACGCGGTACTTCCGACGTGTCTCCTCTGTCAGTCCCTCCACGAGTTTGTGTCTCGATTCGGCCGCGTACTCCCATTGCACCACCCCTATGGCCACCACGAACAGGAAGTTGATCGGCAGGGCCAGGCGGCCGACGAGGAACTCGGAGTATCCGCTGTTGAGGCTCGTCGTGAAGGGGATCAGCACGACCCCGAGCAGTCGCACGGTGTTGAGGATGGTCAGGGCGGTGTCTGTGCGTTCCAGGTACTCGAACTGCCTGACATGGATCGACCAGAGAAAGCACAGCAGCAGGAAGCTGACGACGAAGGAGAGCAGGTTCTGCTGCAGCCCCAGCAGGTCGTGCCAGAGCTGGTCGTTGGTCTTGGCCCTGCTGAAGCCATCGATCGTGAGGTCGAGCACGAGCAGGGTGGCGGCGATCGAGAAGACGCCGTCGGTGAATGCCTCGACCCGTCGCGTGGAGATCGGCTGCCGCGAGGCCGAAGGGATGTCCGCTGCCATGCACCGACTCTAGCGGCGACGGCTTCCCAAGCCGAGGGCCTCCAGGCTCTCGCGGGGCCGTTCGATGTGCGCGAAGTGCCCGCAGTCGCCGATCTCTGCGAGGGTGGCGCGGGGAATGACGCGGAGGAGGCCGGTGAGGTCGGCCGACGGCACGAACGAATCCGCGTCTCCGCGGATGGCCCAGACGTCGCAGTGGATGCCTGCCCAGCGCTGCAACGGACCGTAGCCGCGGGTCGCCTCGGCGGCACGCACGAAACTGTCGGGGCGCACCTCGTCGGCCAGCGCGTCGACGACGGAACGCGGCATGCGCAGCGGGTGCCGAAAAAGCGGACTCACGGCGAGGCGCAGCAACCCGGCGAGCCGTACGGCCCGCACCGCCCGAATGCCTCGGTCGCCGCCCATCCGAAGCAGCCGGAAGACGGCCAGCAGCAGGGTGAAGCCGGGAATCGCGGAGAACGAGCGCACAGGGTGCTCGACGCTGGCGAGCACGGAGAAGGTCGTGGCCGACACCAGGCGCACGGCCACGACCTGCTGCGGCCTGGTGGCGGCGAGGTGCAGCGCGATGAACGCGCCGAGTGAGTGGCCCGTGATGTCGGCTCGCTCGTAGCCGAGGTGGGTGTGCACGATCTGCCACACGACGTCGGCCAGGGCATCGAGCGTGAGACGAGACCGGATGGCCGGGCCCGGCGATGCTCCCCAGCCCGGCAGGTCGATGGCCACGACATCGGCGAGGGGTTCTCCGGCTGCGCGGGCGGACTCGATCAGCGGAGTCCACGTCGTCCACGATCCGGCCGCGCCGTGCAACAGCAGGGTTGCAATCGGCCCGGTCCGCGTCGACGTCCGATGCACGCGTACGGGCCCGAGCTCGGTATCGATCGTCATCGGCACGAGTCCTGAGGATGCCGGGTCGTCGTCGAGGCCGTAGGGGGCGTATGGCGGTGCGGCGCCGGTCGGGGTGTCTGCGGCGGTGGTCGTGTCGGTCATGTCGATGGTTATTCGTTTCGAGCGGCCCCGTCGGTTTGCCGGTCGGGCACGGCGACGCTCTCGGGCTCAGGAGTCGGCGACCGTCGCCTCACCCGGCGTGAGTCCGAGGTAGCGGGCGTAGGCCGACGCGGCCTTCGTGTAGCGCGCCGTTGTGGTTGCCGCCATCGGCGCGAAGGCAGTGGCCGCGACGTCGACGGATCCGCGACGGATCGTGCGTCTCCAGGTCGCCACGATCTGCCCGTTCGACACGACCATCGGAAGAAAGATGCCGTTCGAGCCGGGTACGACCCGGTCGCTGTGCTCGGGCGGCAGCACGGCGTCGCGGTCGCCGTAGCCCAGGAGGTATTCGTCGAAGCCCGGCAGCAGCAGCAGCGCCGGCACCGCCGGCTCGTCGACCTGGCGGGCACCCAGGTAGTACACGGTGTCGTCGACGACGATCTGGCGCAGCCGATCGCCCGCGCCCTCGATCGCCCTCCGCGCCTCGGGCACCAGAATCTTGCTCCACCACAGCAGGTCTTTCACCGTTGCCGGCCCATGCGAGGTGAAGTAGCGCACGGCCAACTCGGTCAAGGCCTCGTCGGGGGAGAGCCGGCGGGGGTCGGGAATCCACTCGTCGGCCAGCACGATGTCTTGGCCCGAGGCTCCCATCGGCCCGAAGCAGATGAGGCCCGTGTGGGCCAGGTACCAGATGATGTGCCCGCCGCGCTGGTGGCCGGTGGCGATCCCGGATGCGTCGAGCTCGGCCAACAGGGCCGCCCGCGACAGGCGCCCTCCGCCGCGCAGGGCACCGCGCACGATGTCGGCGGCACGGACGAACACGGCGTCGTCGAGGCCGAGGCCTGCGTGCCTCGTCGTCGCACCTCGCAGGATTCTGTCGCGAGTGAGGGCGAGCATCCAGCCGAGATCGGCCGCGGGAGTCACGTGCAGGGTTCCTCGAAACGGCCACGAGCGCACGATCGTGCCCTCGTTGAACGCCTGGTCGACGTCGGCGAGGGTCGTGCCCGGGCTGCGCACGGCCAAGGCCCACTGCGCCGACGAGAGATCTTGAGCCTGGGTCGCAAGCATGGATTGCGCCACCTCGGCCGGGGAGGCGACCGTGCTTCTCACCAGGTTCTGGCTGGCCAGCCGGAGGCTCGCGATTCTGGTGCGGTCTGTGCGTCGCATCTGCCTATTCTGCGCCCGGTCGAAAAAATCGTCGTGCGAAATCACGACGCTTCGCGCGCGTGGCCCTGCTGCGTTTGCTGCCACTGCGCCCACAGGGCTTTCAGATCCCATGCATTGCTCGCCTCGATCGACACCCCGCGTTCGCCTGTTCGCCGCGTCTTTCCCTGGATCACCATCAGCTTCGTGCCGAAGAGAAGCGGCCCCGCGCGGTCTTGCGCCTCCTCGAAGAAGGTCGAGTCGGAGCATCCCGAGCCGTCGTCGAGGCTGATGAACACCACGCGCTTGCCGCTGCGCATCGGGGGCGTCTGAGTGGCGACACGAATGCCGGCCACCAGCACGGTTGTGCCGTTCCAGCAGCCGAGGAGCTCGCTCGCGGGAAGCACTCCCAGTTCGTCGAGCAGGGGACGGTAGCTCTCGATCACGTGCTCGCTGACCTCCATCTGCAGCACGTCGAGCTCGGTAGACACGCGCTCGAGCATGCTCGGTTCGGGATTGCCCCCGGTCAGTTGCTCTCTGTCGTCGACGAAGATCGGCAGCGTGGGCTGAGTGGTGCGGGTCGATGGGCGCTTGCCTCGGGCGATCAGCTCGCGCACGCGCGCCATCACGTCTCCGCGGGTGGCCTGCGGCCCACCGAACGCTGATGACGCGTCGTCTGTCGCGAGCGAATCGAGCGCCCCGACCAGGCCGAGCCGGGTGAGCAGGGCGCGTGAGGGAGCCGCGCGCTGGTAGAAGTCGCCGATGCCCACGTAGGGCTGGTTTGTCAGGATGCGCTCGAGTTCGGCCGACGTGATGCCGTGCACATCGGTGAGCGACAGCCGGATGCCGAGGATAACGTCGTCGGGGTCGGCGAGCACCCCGTGCGGTCGGGGCGGCTCGATGCGCTCGACGCGGTAGACGTCGCGTGAGACGCTGACGTCGAGCGGCAAGATGGGCACGCCCATGCGCCGGGCCTCGGCGAGCAGCAGCCGGCGCGGGTACATTCCCGGATCGTGGGTGAGGAGCGCCGCCACGAACTCGGCCGGGTAGTGGGTCTTCAGCCACGCGCTCTGGAACGTCGGCAGCGCGAAGGCGGCGCCGTGCGCCTTGCAGAAGCCGAAAGAGCCGAAGCCTTTCAGAACGGTCCAGATGCGCTCGATCGCGGCGTCGTCGTAACGGCGCCGCCCCGTCTCGAGGTCGATGTTCGCGGCGGTCGCGCTGCGGAATCGTTCTTCGACCCGCGCGTCGGGATTCTCGATCGTGCGCCTCAGCTCGTCGCCCTCGGCGAGCGAGACCTGCATGCAGGCCGCGAAGATGCGCAGAATCTGCTCGTGGTAGATGACGACGCCGTAGGTGCTCTCGAGAAACGGCCGAAACGACGGGTGCAGGTACTGGGGCTGCGCGAAGCCGTGTTTCACGTCGAGAAACGGCGCCACCATGTTGCCCTTCATGGGGCCGGGCCTGAACAGCGAGATGTCGGCGATGAGGTCTTCGAACTCGGTCGGCTGCATCTTGCCGATGAGTTCGCGCTGGCCCGGGCTCTCGATCTGGAACATGCCGAGGGTGCGGGTGGTGCGGATCGCCTCGAAGGTGGCCTCGTCGTCGAGGGGGATCTCGTCGAGTTCGACGATGCCGTCGGCGCTGACGTAGCGCGCGTCGACGGGCAGGCCGCCGGCGTGTGCTGCGCGGCGGCCGTGGATGCGCTGGATCTCGGACACCGCGTAGGCGAGCGAGCTCTGCATGCGCACCCCGAGCACATCGAGTTTGAGCAGCCCCGCGTCGTCCATGTCGTGCTTGTCGTACTGGCTCATCGGCAGGCCCATTCCGCTGGGTTGCACCGGGGTGGTATTGAGCAGCTCGTCGTTGCCGAGGATCACCCCGCACGGATGCATGCTGATGTGGCGGGGAAGCCGGTCGAGTCGCTCGGTGAGGTCGACCAGCATGTCGATCTGAGCGTCGTTCTTGACCAGCGCGGCGATCTCGCGGAGCTCGGGCTTCTCGGTGAGCACCTGGCGAAAGTCTCGGGCGTTGAAGCGCCACAGATTCGTGGCGACGAGGTCGATCTGCGCGTCGTCGAGTCCGAGCGCGAGGCCCGCGTCACGCGCCGCCCCGCGGGCCCTGTAAGTGTTCTGCATCGACATGAGACTGACCCGGTTCGCGCCGAAGCGCTCGAAGATGGCCCGATAGATGTCGTGCCTCTTCGCCGACTCGACGTCGATGTCGATGTCGGGCAGCGTCGATCTCTTGTTGCCGAGAAAACGCTCGAACAGTAGGTCATGCCTCGCCGGGTCGACGTTGGAGATGCGCAGCAGGTAGTTGACCAGGCTGCCCGCGCCGGAGCCGCGTGCCTGGTTGCGCACCTTCATGGATCGCATCAGCGTGGCCACCTCGGCGACGGTCAGGAAGTAGCTCGCGTAACCGAATCGCCTGATGGTGTCGATCTCGTCGTCGAGGCGACGCCGCAGCGATTCGAGGTCGCTCGAGCGCGCGTCGGCGTAGCGCTCGAGCAGCCCGGATTCGCTGCGCCGGCGCAGCTCGACGACGGGATCGCCGTCGATGCCGAGAACGGCCTGCGAGGGAATCTTGGGCTGGCGCCACCCGAGGTCTGACCCGGGATCGAGCCGGCAGGAATCGGCCAGCCGTTCAGTGGCCGACAGCAGGTGCTCGGCGGCCGAACGGGGAAGGGCGGAGTGGTCGACGACAAGGAAGGCGAGTTTTCTCATGGCATCCGCAGATTTGAGCCAGGCCTGGGCGTTGGGCTGCGGTTGGAAGGCGCCGAGCGGGCGGAGCCGGTCTGCCGCGTCGAGTACGTCGCCCGTGACGGCGTCGTCGGAACGCAGATAGCGAACGGCGTTGCTGAGCACGGCGGGCACGCCGACGGTGTCGGCCAACTCGAGCATGCGGGCGGCATGACGGATGCTCGCGCGGTCGCCCGGCTCGGTGAGGTGACAGACGATCTCGACGGCGACCGCGCCGGGCAGCTGGCGTTTCCACTCGGCCAGCAGCGACGCGGCCAGAGCGAGGTCTGCCGAGGCGACAGCGTGTGCCACGTCGGAGTCGGGGCCCAGCAGCACCGTCGCGACGGGGCCGGACTCGCCGAGGATGAACCCGCTCGGCCGAGAGCGCTGCACGCCGACGTCGTTCGGATGCCGGGGCATGCCGTCGGCCGCAGGGCTGTGGGCGGCGCTGATCAGCCGGCACAGCGCGGCCCACCCCTCGCCCGAGTTCTGGCCGTGCGCCAGCACCGTGATGCGCGCGGGCGGCGAGAGAGTGGGGGTCGCAGAAGCGAGCGCCGAGGCGGGCGCCGGCCGGGCGGCCCGTGACACGCCCGCAGACGCGCCCGCCGACGCGCGCTGCGTTCTGTCGGGCAGCAGGGCGAGGTCGACCCCCACGACCGCATCGATGCCGGCGGCCAGGCAGGCTCGCACGTGGCGGATGGCGCCGTACAGGCCGTCGCGGTCGGTGATGGCCGCGACGAGCGCGCCGTCGTGCACGGCTGCAGCGACGAGTGCCTCGGGCTGCGACGTTCCGAAGTGCGCCGAGTAGGCCGATGCGACGTGCAGGTGTGTGAACCGGCTCATGGCGTCAGGCGAAGAGTTGTGCGTCGAGCACGTCGTCGGATGCTCGGGACAGCCGCCATCCGCCTGTGGCGGCATGCACGCCGAGATCGAACGTTCCGTCGATGCGCGGTGTGCCGGTGGTGAGCGGCACGGCGTCCACCCTCCACATCTCGCGGTCTACCAGGCCGTCGCCCGTGCCGCGGGGGGCCCGCTCGTCGAGTTGCCACCAGAAGCGTCGTGCGAACCACCGTTCGGGTGAGCTCGTGACCCCGTAGAAGACCCCTCGCCACTCGAAGCGGATGGGGGAGCCGTCGTCGGACAACTCGACGCTGATGGGTTCTTCGATGTTCATGGCCGCTCTCCGATCGGGAGACATTCGAATATATCTTCTATATTCGAAGTGTACGAAGCGGCACTGACATGCGCCAGTCGACCCGGTGTGGCGGCGGTCGAGGAAGGGCGGCTACAGCACGCCCGCGTCGACGAGCTGCTTCGCCAGGCCGGCGCCGTCGGGGGAGTAGACCCAGGTCGCGCCCGTACGCTCGGCGTGCACCTCGTCGTTCGAACGCCCGCCGGCGAGCACCGCCTCGCTGGGCGACAGCTGCCGGATGGCGACCGCTGCGATGCTGTCGGGAAAGTCGATGGCGAATTCGGAGTAGATCTCTTCGTCGTGCTGGCCGTCGTCGCCGATCAGCAGCCATCTCACCTCGGGAAACTCGCGGGCGAGTCGACGCAGGTTCTCTCGCTTGTGCTCCCGCCCGCTGCGGAACCAGCGGTCGTGCGTCGGCCCCCAGTCGGTGAGCAGCAGCGGCCCCGCGGGATAGAGGTTGCGCGAGAGGAACCGGGTGAGCGTGGGGGCGACGTTCCAGGCACCGGTCGACAGGTACACGACGGGCGAACCGGCGTGCTCTGTGGTGAGTCGCTCGAGCAGTACCGCCATGCCGGGTGTCGGAACCCGCGCGTGCTCATCGAGCACGAAGGTGTTCCACGCGGCGAGAAGGGGCCGGGGCAGCGCCGTGACCATGACCGTGTCGTCGATGTCGCTCACGACGCCGAACCGGGCGGCCGGGTCGAGGATGAAGACGGGGGCGTCGATCGTATCTCCGCCCTCTATCGCGAGCGACACCGTCTGCCACCCGGGTTCCAGGGCGACCTCGATGACGGCGTCGACGACCCCGCCGCGATCGGCCGTGACCGCATGCGAGCGTCCTCCGGCCTCGACGACGACGGACGCGTTGCCGAACGGCACGCTCGTGAAGCTGCGCCATCCGCGCACGCTCTCGTGGTGTTTCCGCGCCCGGCGATCCTCCCTCGACCCGGAACGCACGGGCCGGGTGAGCAGCACCCGTGCGAGCACGCGCACCCAGGTCGCTCCGCCGTATCCGGCATACGGAATGATCGTGGGCACCTGGCCGTGAGCCTGCGCCCTCTTCTGGCGGAACTCGTGCACCGCGTCTTCGAGGCGGGCCGCGCGGTGCATGATGACCTCGGCGCCCTGCTTGGCCGTGAGAGTCTTATCCGGTTTCCGCACACCCCAGTCTTGCACGCATCCGATCTCGGCGAGGGGGCTGGCGGTCTCGGCGTCAACCGATCGGCAGCACGAGCTCGGGGGAGTTGTTGCCGACCGTGCCGACCGCCGCCCCGACCGTGTGAAACACCAGGTCGTCGGCGAGCTCCTCCGCGGCCAGCGAGATCTCGGCGAGGAGACGCGCGTCTCCAATGGTGCGAGGATCGAGCCAGTCCTCCATGAGGCCGGGCTCGAGGAACACCGGCATCCTCTCGTGCACCGAGGCCAGTGGGCCCGCGCCCGCCCGGGTGAGGATCGTCGTCGACAGCAGCCAGCGTGCGGGATCGTCGGCCGATGCGGTGGGATTGCGCCACCACTCGTACAGCCCGGCGAAGAGGATGGGCTCGTCGTCGCCGGCCGAGACGTACTGCGGCGTCTTGCTGCCATCGGGCGCGACCAGCCATTCGTAGTAGCCCGAGGCCGGGATCGCCGCGCGCCGTGCGATGACGGCCTCGCGAAAGGCCGGTTTCTCGGCGGCCGTCTCGATCCGCGCGTTGAAGAGGGGCGCGGATGCCTTGGGTTCGGTGGCGAAACCGGGCACGAGTCCCCAGCGGGCCGACTCGAGCCGCCTCAGCACGGCGGGTGCGTCGGGATCGGTCGCCGCGTCGCGGTTGACCGCATCGATGATCACGGGGACGCGCTGCGTCGGAGCCGCATTCCACGATGGGTCGGGCAGGTTGTCGCCCTCGACGTCGACGTCGAACAGGGCGACGAGTTCGGAGGATGCCCGGGAGACGACGAAACGACCACACATGTCTTCCATTGTGCCGCCCCCGAGCAACTAGGATGAGCAACACGTCCCCTGGTGAAAGGATCGACACCGTGCCCGCGAACAACGTCTCTGAAGACACCCGATCCGACGCAGTGCAGGTGCGAAACGAACCCATCCAGGCTCGCAGCTCCGACCGCATCGCCGCACTGCTCGACGCCGCCGC
>NZ_CAXVWM010000002.1:0-4105 GCF_964263775.1 Agreia sp.
GCGAGTCGCTCGGGGCGTTGCCGCCATCCGATGATGCCGCGCTGGTGCTCGTGGCTCTCAGCGGCGGGCCTGATTCGCTGGCCCTCGCCGCCGCGACGGCATTCGAGGCGCCCCGCGCGGGGCTGCGCGCCGGGGCCGTGATCGTCGACCACGGCCTGCAGCCCGACTCGGACGGCGTCGCCGCGAGGGCCGCCGAGCAGGCGCGAGCGCTGGGCCTCGATCCGGTTCTCGTGCGGCTCGTCGAGGTACATCCCGGGCCCGGCGTGGGCGGGCTCGAGGCCGCGGCCCGCGACGCCCGGTACACGACCCTGGATGCTGTGCGTCGCGACACCGCGTCGGTCGCGGTTCTGCTCGGCCACACCCTCGATGACCAGGCCGAGACCGTTCTGCTCGGCCTCGCTCGCGGTGCCGGCGCATCCAGCCTGCACGGGATGGCCGCCGTCTCGGGGCCCATCGTGCGCCCGCTGCTCGGCATCCGGCGCTCGACGACCGTGGCTGCCTGCGCGGATGCCGGGCTCGAGCCGTGGCTCGATCCGCACAATGCCGACCCGGCGTACTCGCGGGTGCGGGTGCGCCAGACGGTGCTTCCGGTTCTCGAGCGGGAGCTCGGCCCGGGCATCGCCGACGCGCTGGTGCGAACGGCCGAACAGCTGCGCGAAGACGGCGACGCGCTCGACCGCATGGTGGAGGAGACGATCGAGGAGATCGTGGAGCACGCCGAGGCCGGCATCGCGATCTCGGTCGGAGCGCTGGCCGCGAACCCGGCGGCGCTGCGCAATCGCATCATCCGGCACGTGGTGCTGAGCGAGTTCGGCGTCAGCCTCAGCCGCGCCCAGACGCTGGCGGCCGCGGCGCTCGTGACCGACTGGCGCGGGCAGAAGGGCGTCGACCTGCCCGGCATTAGAGTTGTCAGGGTTGCCCGGAGCCTCGTGTTCCAGGCTGCAGCAGACCTCTAATGTGAAGGAGCCCCGTGCTTTCGAGTGACATCGCCGACGACCTCACCAGCGTGCTGTATACAGAGGCCGAGATCCACGAGCGAATCGCGCAGCTCGCCCGCAGCATCGAGGCGGACTACGCGGGCGAAGCCGTTCTGCTCGTCGGCGTGCTGAGGGGCGCGGTCATGGTCATGGCCGACCTCGCGCGCGAACTCACCCTGCCGCTGAACATGGACTGGATGGCGGTCAGTTCTTACGGCGCCGGCACGCAATCGTCGGGCGTCGTGCGAATCCTCAAAGACCTCGACACCGACCTGTCTGGTCGCAAGGTGCTGATCGTCGAAGACATCATCGACTCGGGCCTGACGTTGTCGTGGCTCTTGGGCAACCTGCGCACGCGCGGCGCCGAGAGCGTCGAGATCTGCGCCCTGTTCCGCAAGCCGGAGGCGGCGAAGATCCAGGTAGACGTGAAGTATGTTGGCTTCGACATCCCCAACGAATTCGTGGTCGGCTATGGCCTCGACTACGCCGAGCGCTACCGCAACCTGCGCGACGTCGCGGTGCTCGCGCCGCACGTGTACTCCTAGGTCGTGCCCGTTACGCCCACGGGGGCTCTGTTTACGCCCACGGGGAACATGCAGACGGCGTGCAGGCCCGCACCGCTACCCTTTCGACTATCACCATCCCTCTCGACATGATGAAGAGACATGAACGCTAAAAAGATCGTCCGATCTCCCATTCCGTACATCCTGCTCGGCGCGATCGCGCTGTGGATCGGCTTCGGCCTCATCACGGGTGGAGGCTTCAAGCAGATCGACACGCAGGAGGGCCTGCAGCTGCTGAAAGACGGCAAGGTCAACTCGGCAACCATCATCGACGGCGAGCAGAGGGTCGACCTGACGCTGGCCAAGGCCGACAAGGAGTACGGCACCCAGGTGCAGTTCTACTACGTGACGCCCCGGGGCACCGAGGTCATCGACGCGGTCAACGACGCCGCCCCGACCAAGGGCTACAACGACGAGGTTCCGCAGACCAACTGGTTCCTGTCTCTCATCGGCATCCTGCTTCCCGTGCTGCTCATCGGTGCGTTCTTCTGGCTCATGCTCTCGGGTATGCAGGGCGGAGGCTCCAAGGTCATGCAGTTCGGCAAGTCCAAGGCCAAACTGGTCTCCAAGGAATCGCCGAAGGTCACGTTCGACGACGTCGCCGGCAGTGACGAGGCACTCGAAGAGCTCGAAGAGATCAAAGACTTCTTGAAAGAGCCGGCCAAGTTCTTGGCCGTCGGCGCCCGCATCCCGAAGGGCGTACTGCTGTACGGCCCTCCCGGAACGGGCAAGACGCTTCTCGCCCGCGCCGTCGCCGGAGAGGCCGGGGTGCCGTTCTACTCGATCTCCGGTTCCGACTTCGTCGAGATGTTCGTGGGTGTCGGCGCGAGCCGCGTCCGCGACCTGTTCCAGCAGGCCAAAGAGAACTCGCCCGCGATCATCTTCATCGACGAGATCGACGCGGTCGGTCGCCACCGCGGTGCCGGCATGGGCGGCGGACACGACGAGCGCGAGCAGACGCTCAACCAGCTGCTCGTCGAGATGGACGGATTCGACGTCAAGACGAACGTCATCCTGATTGCGGCCACGAACCGTCCCGACATCCTCGACCCCGCCCTGCTGCGCCCGGGCCGCTTCGACCGCCAGATCGGCGTCGACGCCCCCGACCTGCAGGGTCGCAAGAAGATCCTCGAGGTGCACGGCAAGGGCAAGCCGCTCGCCGCCGGTGTCGACCTCGAGGTCGTCGCCCGCAAGACGCCCGGGTTCACCGGTGCCGACCTGGCCAACGTGCTCAACGAGGCCGCGCTGCTCACGGCGCGCTCCAACGCCCAGCTCATCGACAACCGCGCCCTCGACGAGGCCATCGACCGCGTGATTGCGGGCCCGCAGCGCCGTACCCGCATCATGCGCGACCACGAGAAGCTCGTCACCGCCTACCACGAGGGCGGCCACGCCCTGGTGGCCACGGCCATGAACAACACCGACCCGGTCACCAAGATCACGATTCTTCCCCGTGGACGCGCCCTCGGCTACACGATGGTGCTGCCCCTCGAAGACCGCTATTCGGTCTCGCGCAACGAGCTGCTCGACCAGCTCGCCTACGCCATGGGCGGTCGCGTCGCCGAAGAGGTCGTGTTCCACGACCCCACCACCGGCGCATCCAACGACATCGAGAAGGCCACCGACACGGCGCGCAAGATGGTCACCGAGTTCGGCATGTCCTCCGACATCGGTGCCGTCAAGCTCGGTGCCGCATCCGGCGAGATGTTCCTCGGCCGCAACATGGGTCACGAGCGCGACTACTCCGACCGCATGGCCGAGAAGGTCGACGGCGAGGTGCGCCAGCTCATCGAGAACGCCCACGACGAAGCCTGGAGCGTTCTGAACGAGAACCGCGACATCCTCGACCGCCTCGCGCTCGAACTCCTCGAGCACGAGACGCTCGACCACGATCAGCTCGCCGTGATCTTCAGAGACGTCAAGAAGCTGACGCCTCGTCCGCAGTGGCTCTCGAGCGACAAGCGTCCGGTCTCGCAACTTCCCCCGGTGGCGTTCCCCACTCCGAAGTCGCCGGTCGATGCGGGCGCCGTCGACGGAGGTATCCAGTCCGACCCTGAGCCGGAGCAGAAGCCCAAGCGCTCGCCGCAGGCTCCGCCCCGACCCGCGACCGCGTAACTCGCCGCGCACGTGACTGCGTTCGACCGGGTGCGTGTCGAGGCGGCCGTGCGCGAGATCCTCATCGCCATAGGTGAAGATCCCGGGCGCGGAGGCCTCGAGCGAACGCCGGCCCGTGTCGCCGACGCCTACGTCGAGTTCTTCTCCGGCGTCGGGGTCGACGCCACCTCGGTGCTCGGAGACACGTTTCCCGTGCCCGACGGCGCGACGGCCGAGCCCGTGCTCGTGCGCGACCTGGAGTTCCGTTCGATCTGCGAGCATCACCTCCTCCCGTTCACCGGAGTGGCACATGTGGCCTACGTTCCATCGGATCGGCTGATCGGCCTCGGACGCATCGCGTCGGTGGTGCACACGCTCGCCTCGCGCCCGCAGCTGCAGGAACGCCTCGGAGACGAGATCGCCGGGGCGATCGAGAGGGGTGTCGACGCGCGCGGAGTGCTGGTCGTTCTC
>NZ_CAXVWM010000003.1:0-2819 GCF_964263775.1 Agreia sp.
TCGGTGTGCGCGCTCACGACGGTGGCGACCTTCCAGATGCCGACCTGCGGGGCCGGGCTCACCAATACCGCTGTTCTTTCCAGGGGTCGCCGTAGAGGTTGTAGCCGTTCTGCTCCCAGAACCCCGGATCGTCGCGCGGCATCGTGGTGATGCCACGGATCCACTTGGCGCTCTTCCAGAAGTAGAGGTGCGGCACGAGCAGCCGCGCGGGGCCGCCGTGCTCCGGGTCGAGGTCCTGGCCGTCGAAGTCGAAGGCGATCCAGGCCTTGCCACCCTGCAGGTCTTCGAGCGGCACGTTCGTCGTGTAGCCGCCGTACGACTCGATCATCGTGTACGCGTCTGACGTGTCGATGTCTGCGAAGAGGGTGTCGAGCGAGACGCCGCGCCAGGTGGTGCCGAGCTTCGACCAGCGCGTGACGCAGTGGATGTCGGTGTGCACGTCTTCGATGGGCAGGGCCATCAGCTCGTCCCAGCTCCAGGTCGTCACGGCACCGGATTCGGAGGTGATACTGAAGCTCCAGTCAGCGGTGTCGATGCGGGGCGTGGGCCCGGCCGAGAGCACCGGGAAGTCTTCTGTGAGGTATTGGCCCGGGGGGAGATCCGGGTCGGACTCGCGCCTGCGCGCCCCAAAACCGCGGGAGAAGACTGCCATGGTGTGCTCCTTCGTGAGATGAGTGCAAAGCAAAACGTCTGAGTTCGATTCTGCCCTACGACCCGCTGGCGCGCGGAGTGAAATGTTTCGTGTGGACAGGGGGCGCCTCCTCCTGCCGACGGAGGTGCCGCCGCACGCACTTCGCTAGCGTGAGTGCTGTGACGAACAGCCAGACGGATGCGCTCGACGACGGATGGGTGCGCCCGCGGCCGTCGCGGCGCGCGTACCGAGAAGACGCGCTGCTCGCCTTCGTCATCTTCGCGCTCAGTCTCGGCAGCCTCGAGCTCTACGACTCGGGGGGGTTCTACTCCGACCCGGCGCCGCCGTGGCTCGGCGTACTGATGGTGCTGCTGCAGAGCGCGCCGCTCGGGTGGCGGCGGCGTTTTCCCGTGGCGGTGCTGATCGTCAGCGCCGCGGTGTTCATGGGCGTGCAGGTTCTGCATGTGCCCGAGGTGCTGTTCAGCAACATCGCGTTCTTCATCGCGATGTACACGGCGGGCGCCTGGAGCGCGCGTCGGCGCCTCGCCATGGTGTCGCGCCTCGTCGTGATCGTGGGCATGTTCGTGTGGCTGTTCTCGGCGCTGCTCGCGCCGGCCTTCGCCGAGAATTTCGCAGGCATGGATGTCGTCGGCTCGGTCACGCCGGCCATTGCGGTCGGCCTCGTGACGGTTCTGCAGAACCTGCTCTACTTCGGCGGCGGCTACTACTTCGGCAACCGGGCCTGGATCGCAGCCCGCGAACGTGCCGCCCTGCAGGACAGAACCGACCAGCTCGCCGAGGAGCGTGAGCGCACGGCGGCGCAGGCCGTGTCGCTCGAACGGCTGCGCATCGCCCGCGAACTGCACGACGTCGTCGCACACCACGTGTCGGTCATGGGAGTTCAGGCGGGCGCGGCGCGCCGCGTGCTGCACCGCGATCCTGCCCAGGCCACAGAGTCGCTCACCGCTATCGAGTCGAGCGCGCGGGAAGCCGTCGAAGAATTGCACCGGATGCTCACGACGTTGCGCGATGACAGTCAGCCCCCGTCTGGCGCCCGCGTTGTCGGCGGTGTTTCCGGAGGTGCCGTCGGTGCTGCCGGCACTGTCGGCGCCGTCGACGGCCCGAGCACTCACGGGGTCGAGCAACTGCCCGGCCTGCTCGACGACGCCCGCGCATCCGGATTCGGGGCCGAGCTCACCGTCGTGGGCGACCCGCGCGCCCTCACAGCGCTCGTGTCGATGACGGTCTACCGCGTCGTGCAAGAAGCGATCACGAACGCCATCAAGCATGCCGGGGCAGCCGCCTCGATCGACGTGCGGCTTCGCTATCTCGAGGCATCCGTCGAGGTCGAGGTCACAGACTCGGGTGGCTTGCCCGCGCGCGGAATTCCGACGCCGGGTTCGGGCTTGGGAATCGTAGGCATGCGCGAGCGCCTCACCGCGGTCGGAGGCACCCTCGAGGCCGGGCCGCGAGCACGGGGCGGGTACCTCGTGCGCGCCGACATCCCGACCGGCACGGCGGCGCCGGCTTCGGCACCGGTGCGGTCAGGTTCGACGGCGGCTTCGCCAGCGGGTTCACCAGAGGGTTCGCTAGCATCGGGTTCGCCAGCGCCGACAGGGGGCACTGCACGATGACCGACCTCATCGACGGCTCCGAACCGCCCGCAGACGCCGAGATCCGCGTTCTGCTCGTCGACGACCAGGATCTGCTGCGCAGCGGAATCCGCATCATCCTCGAGAGCGAACCAGGCATCGTCGTGGTGGGCGAGGCGCGCGACGGACACGGTGCGCTCGAACGCATCCGGCAGGTCTCGCCGGATGTGGTCTGCCTCGACGTGCAGATGCCCGGCATGGACGGACTCACCGCGACCCGTCTCATCACGGCCCTCGAACATCCGCCAGCCGTACTCGTTCTCACGACGTTCGACCGAGACGACTACCTGTTCGAGGCGCTTGAGGGCGGCGCCAGCGGCTTTCTGCTCAAGAACAGCACGCCCGAGCAGCTCGTCGACGCCGTTCAGGTCGTGGCCCGCGGCGATGCGCTGCTGAGCCCGGATGTGACGCGGCGCGTGATCGAGCGCTTCGCGCAGCGCGACGCCGGCGCGCGGGGTGCGGCTGCGGCGGGTTCGAACGCCGCGAGTTCGGGCGCCGTGGCCTCGCGGGCGGCGGGTTCGGATACCCGCGGCTCG
>NZ_CAXVWM010000004.1:0-18142 GCF_964263775.1 Agreia sp.
CGATCTCGTGCTGTCGGAAGGCGGTGTAGAGCCGGAGCGTGTAAGTGTCGTAGCCGAATCCAAGGCTCTGGAAAAGTTCTTTAGCGACGCTCGCGATTTCCGAGACGGCGGGCTGCGTCTGGTGGGTGCGACAGCATTTGATTCGGTCAGCGTTCAGCAAGCGTCTGAGAGTCATGTCTCGTTCTACGTCTGCGACGATGTCTCTCAGACTGACCTCGTAAATGCATCTGGAACGTCCCTTGTGAAGGCGGACCGAATTGCCAGGTCTCCTTGGCAGATTACGGCGGAGATGTCAGGTGATCATGTGCTCCGAATCTCGAAAAAAGACCTATGGGCCGGAGAGAATTTTTGCTGACCGCGAGCCGGGCATTTTTCATACTCGCACTGGCACTCGTCCTGCTCTTCGCGAGCACGACGCCCGCGTATGCCATTAGTTGCTCCGCGGAGGACCAGTACACCGGAGGGTGCGGGGAGGTTTCTGGTGGTGGGGTCGACGTCGGGGTCGGGAGCACTCACGGGGGTGGCGGAGGACAAGGCCAGGGCGGCGACGGTGACTCGGCGGGTGGCAGCGAATCCGGGGGTGGGGCAGACGGTGCGGTCGAGGTTCCCTGCCTTGCCGCATCCGTCGAGCTCTGCGCCGAACAGCGACGCGTTCTCGCCGATGCGCCGACGGCCGCTCCGACGGTGACGACCAGGGAGGTCGCTCATCTCGTGCCCGCGGTCGGAATGCAGGGGATGGAGCCGAAGGGCTGGATGGTCGTGGGCCTTCCGACGAATTTCTTCGCCGACGTCACGCCGTCGGTCGTCTCGACCACTCTGCTGGGAACCCCGGCAGAGGTGCGGTTCACCCCGGTCTCGTTCACGTGGCAATACGGAGACGGATCGTCGACGACGAGTGCAACAGGAGGGGCGACCTGGGCCGCCCTCGGCGTCGCCGAGTTCTCCGAGACGGCGACCAGCCACATATATGACCGCCCCGGCGAATACTCCATCTCGCTCACCATCCTGTACTCGGCCGAGTACCGGATCGGAGTCGGGAATTGGCTGCCGTTGGCCGGAACGGTGCCGTCGACATCACCGCCGCTGACAGCATCGGCGAAGGCGGCGAAGACGGTGCTGGTAGCCGACGACTGCGGCCGACGTCGTGCCTCGCCGGGCTGCTGAATTCTGCGCACACGAGCGCGAGGTCGAGCGGTTCGCGAACTCCAAGCCTCGCCCGAGGGATACGGCAGTTCGTTTTCAGCCCACGCATAGACAACATCCAGCTTCGATGGCGATGCTTATCGAGCTTGGAAGGAGCACCCATTGTCTGAGAACACCGACAACCCGATCGACCCGGCGGCAGCCGAGGGCACTGACCGCGACGACACGACGAACACCGGTTCGAGCCCTGCCGCCACTCAGAACGCCCCCGCCTTCCCCCATTACGCGCCCAGCGTTCCCGCTGAGACCCACACCCAACCGACCGCACCGGAGCCGACCGCGCCTCAGCCGGCTGCGCCCCAGTCAGCCGCCCCCCAGCCCTACACGCCCGGATACTCGCAGGCCCCCCAGGCGTCGCAGCCGACGCTTGCGTACGCTGCGGCGCCGAGCAACTACGGCAACGGCGCGTTCGGACAACCACCGCAGCAGCCGCCCGTCGCCGGCGCCGAGACCTCGGGCACCCGCGCCTCGAAGCGCCGCGGCGGACCCGTGCTGATCGCGGCCCTAGCCGTCGCGGCCCTCGTGGGCGGAGCATCCGGAGCCGGAATCAGCGCGTGGGCCATCAGCCAGAACCAGCAGGCCACGAACACCAGCGCGACCGGCCCGCAGACCATCACGGTGAACAACGCCGACGATGCAACGCTTGCGACTGCCGTCGCCGCCAAGGCGTCACCGTCGGTCGTCACGATCTCGGTCAACGATGGATCGTCGGGAGGCACGGGCTCGGGCGTCATCCTGTCGGAGGACGGCTACATTCTCACCAACACTCACGTCGTCACCCTCGACGGGGCCACGGCCAACCCGACCATTCAGGTCACCACGAACGACGGCCGCCTCTTCACTGGCACGCTCGTCGGCACCGACCCCGTCGCAGACCTTGCCGTGGTCAAGCTCGACAAGGCCAGCGATCTCACCCCCATCACCTGGGGCGACTCGACCAAGCTCAACGTCGGAGACTCCGTGGTCGCGATCGGCGCACCGCTCGGCCTGTCTGGCACGGTCACCACCGGCATCGTCAGCGCGCTCAATCGGGCGATCACCGTCGCTTCCTCCGCGGCTCCGCAGGGAGACGACACAGACTCGACGGCCCCCGATGACAACGGCGACTCGGGCGACGGCAGCCAGCAGAACCCCTACGACTTCTGGAACTTCGACATTCCGGGCCAGGACGGCTCGCAGTCGCAGACTCAAACGCAGCCCACGTCGAGCATCTCGCTCGCGGTCATCCAGACCGACGCGGCAATCAACCCCGGAAATTCGGGTGGTGCGCTGCTGAACGACCAGGGCGAACTCATCGGAATCAACGTCGCGATCGCCAGCGCGGGCTCGACCAGCGCCGAGAGCCAGTCGGGATCCATCGGGGTCGGCTTCTCCATTCCAGCCTCGCTCGCGCAGCGGATCGCGGAGGAGATCATCACAGATGGCGCGGGAAGTCACGGACTGCTCGGAGCATCCGTCGCCGACGCCAGTTCGGATGAGGAGCTCGCCAGCGTCACCGCCGGAGCACTCGTGCAAGAGGTCTCGGCGGGCGGCGCCGCGGAGAAGGCGGGCATCAAGTCGGGCGACGTCATCACCGCGTTCGACGGCATCCCCGTCGCCAGCGCGACCGATCTTACCGCGCAGGTGCGCAGCCTCGCGGCCGGCTCGGATGCAACGCTCTCGGTCTACCGAGACGGCAAGACCCAGGACATCGACGTGACGCTCGGAGAGCTCACCCAGTAGGCGATCGACTGATCAGCGATCCCCGGGCAGCTTCGGCTGCTCGGGGATCGCTGCGTGCTGGGCGCGATCGCCGAACGGATGCCGGCGCTCGGCCCTGCGATAGGCTCGATCGGCCAGCGTCGGCGCAGCGACATCGAACCACCGCGTGCGACTGGCACCCGAACTACAACGAGTGGATGCCATGACCCCCAACACCCCCGCGAGTTCCCTGCCCGGCGTCTCCTACGTCATGCCGGTGCTCAACGAGGTCACCCACGTCGAAGCCGCGATCGACAGCCTGCTCGCGCAGGACTACCGCGGCCCGTTCGACGTGATCGTCGCGCTCGGTCCCAGCATCGACGGAACCGCCGAACTTCTCGAGCGTCTCTCCCGGGTCGACCCGCGCATCCAGGTCATCGACAATCCCACGGGCTCGACCCCCAGCGGATTGAACGTGGCCATCACCGCGTCACACAACCCGATCGTGGTGCGCGTCGACGCCCACTCCGTGCTTCCGGCCGACTACACGCGCATCGCCGTCGAAACGATGGCGCGCACGAACGCCGCCAACGTGGGCGGCATCATGCAGGCCGAGGGCACCACACCGTTCGAGAACGCGGTCGCCACGGCGTACGGGTCGGCGATCGGACTCGGCGGCGGCCAGCATCACCTCGGGGGCGACGAGGGACCGGCCGAGACGGTCTACCTCGGAGTCTTCCGTCGCGAGTGGCTCCAGCGCGTCGGCCTATTCGACGAGGAGATACGCCGCGGCCAGGACTGGGAGCTGAACCGACGCCTGCGCGAGGCCGGGGGAGTCGTGTGGTTCACCCCGGAGCTCACCGTGATCTACCGACCGCGGCCGTCGCTCGAGACGCTCGCCCGGCAGTTCTTCTCGACCGGGCTGTGGCGAGGCGACCTGGCGCGACGGTTCTTCAGTTCGAACGCCCTCAAGTACTTCGCCCCGCCCGTGGCCGTGCTGAGCGTGGTGCTCGGTCTGCTGCTGGGCTGCTTCGGCTACTTCGGACTCATCGGCAACGCCCAGGGCCCCGCGCTCGTGATCTCGTGGATCTTCACCGCGCTGTTCATCTTTCCGATCCTCTACCTGCTGCTCGTCGTCGTGGCGTCGATCGGCGTCGTCGCTCGTCGCGGCATTCGCACGGGTGCATGGTTTCTCGTAGTCTTGCCGTGCATTCACTTCAGTTGGGGAACGGGCTTCATTCTGGGGTTCTTGAAGCTCACGAGCAACATCACCGCGCACACCGGAAGGTAACCGTGTCACCGACGCCAACGCGAGGACGCCCGTCCTCGATCGCCGAGCTGCGCGCGGTCGCTCAGCCCCCCGAGGTTCGGGGCCGCCGCAATGCCGAGCACTGGACCGCGTCGCTCTATC
Source organism: Agreia sp. (assembly GCF_964263775.1). Classification (NCBI taxonomy): domain Bacteria; kingdom Bacillati; phylum Actinomycetota; class Actinomycetes; order Micrococcales; family Microbacteriaceae; genus Agreia; species Agreia sp. The sequence goes on from NZ_CAXVWM010000004.1 coordinate 4,295, forward strand.
TACGCAACATCTCTCCCTACCTCACCTGGTTCCTACTGAAGACGTCGATCTCGGCTAACGGCGTCACGGGCCTGATGATCCTGGTCGGATGGTCGACGGCGGCCGCGCTGCTGATTCCCGGAATCGGCGGCGCGTTCCTCGCCCTGGTTCTGGGTCAACTGCAGATGCTCGTCGACTGCTGCGACGGCGAGGTCGCCCGATGGCGGCGCACCTCGTCGCCCGCAGGCGTCTTTCTCGACAAGGTGGGCCACTACACGACCGAGTCGCTGATCCCGATCGCCCTGGGCATCCGTGCAGCCGGCTTTCCCTTCGACGCCCCGGCCGACTACCTCTGGACGACGCTCGGCTTCGCGCTGGCCCTCGTGATCGTGCTCAATAAGGCGCTCAACGACATGGTGCACGTGGCGCGGGCGAATGCCGGCCTCAGCAAGCTCGCCGACAAGCAGGGCGAGTCCGAGCCCTCTCAGCGTCTTGTCGCCCGGCTGCGCAGGCTGGCGCGGTTCGTGCCGTTCCACCGCCTCTATCATTCGGTCGAGCTCACCATGTTCGCGTTCGCGTTCGCGATTCTCGGACTCTTCATCGGCGGCCCCCTCGCCGACCGCATTCTGCTCGGAGCCCTGCTCCCACTTGCCGTGCTGGCCCTCGTGGGCCACTTCGTCGCGATCATGGCCTCGAAGCGGGTGCGCTCATAGTCGACGAGATCAGTCCCCGCGTCGGCGTCGTCGTGCTGACCCAGGGCACGCGACCCGATGATCTTCGGCGGGGCCTCGAGTCGATTCTCGCCCAGACGGGAGTCGTACTCGACGTCGTGTGCGTCGGAAACGGCTGGGCGCCGACGGGGTTGCCCGACGGCGTCGCATCCCTGGCGCTCGCCGAGAACCTCGGCATTCCCGCGGGCCGGAACGCCGGCGTGAGCGCCGTCTCCGGCGACTTCATCTTCTTTCTCGACGACGACGCGAGCATCCCGTCGCCCACGTTCGTGATCGACGCGATCGGCATCATCCGGGCCGACCCGCGCATCGGCCTCGTGCAGCCCCGGGTGATCGACCCGCTGGGCCTGGCGAATCCCCGTCGCTGGACTCCGCGCATCCGCAAGGGCGACCCGAGCGTGTCGTCGCCCGTCTTCTCGGTGTGGGAGGGCGCGGTGTTGCTGCCGCGCGACGTCTTCGATGCAACAGGCGGATGGGCGGCCCCGTTCTTCTACGCCCACGAGGGCATCGAGCTGGCGTGGCGCGTCTGGAACGAGGGCCTCGTCACCTGGTATGCAGGAGACCTCGTCGCGAACCATCCGGCGATCGAACCCACGCGCCACTCGTACTACTACCGGCTCAACGCGCGCAACCGCGTCTGGCTGGCCAAGCGCAACCTGCCCGCGATTCTCGTGCCGATCTATGTGGGCTCGTGGACCGGCATCCAGATTCTTCGCTGGGCTCGTCGGCCCGCGGCTCTCAACGCCTGGTTCGGCGGCTGGCTGGCAGGCTGGCGCGAAGACGCCGGCGAACGCCGACCGATGCGGTGGCGCACGGTGCTGCGGATGACCATGGCCGGGCGGCCGCCGATCGTCTAGCAACCGTGCGCTCCGACGCGTGTGGACGCATGCCGCCCGTTCATCACGATTGACTACCGGAACGACGCCGGTGTCCGGCCCCCGGCAGAGCCTGAGTACCCTTGAAATCGTGGGAATTCTTCGTGACGCCAGGCTCGGACTCAAGGTCGGACTCGACCTCCTGAAGTCGCGGCGCACGCGCGGAGAGCTCGCCCGCAAGCTCTCTCGACGGCCGTCTTTCGCACCCGACACGTTCGAGATCGGCGTGTACTTCGCCGACGGCGACGTGAACCTCTACCAGCTACGCCAGTGGTACGAACCGTTGGCCGAGCTGGCCAAGACCTGGCCCGTGGTCATCCTCAGCCGCAATCCCTCTGCCATGAACGCCCTTCTCGACGAATCGCCGATTCCCGTGGCGTACGTGCGCAAGGTCGTCGACCTCGAACAGCTGATCGAAGAGCAACCGCTCAAGATCGTCTTCTATGTGAACCAGAACACCCGCAACTTCCAGATGATGCGCTACGGGCGCCGCTGGCACGTTTTCATCAACCATGGTGAGAGCGACAAGATGTATATGACGACCAACCAGTTCAAGGCCTACGACTACAGCATGGTCGCGGGCGAGGCCGCCGTCGCTCGGCTGAATCGCGTCTTGTGGGATTACGACTTCGACACGCGCGCCATCCGGATCGGGCGACCGCAGGCAGATCACTATTCGGGGCCCGTGCCGTATGTGCCCGATGAGCGTCGCGTGGTGCTGTACGCGCCGACGTGGGAGGGCGATCGGCCATCGGCCGCCTACGGGTCGATTGCGACGCACGGCGTCACTCTGGTGTCGGCTCTTTTGGCGACCGGTGAGCACCGCGTGATCTACCGTCCGCATCCGCGGAGTGGCGTCGTCGATGCGGGCTATGCTGCGGCGAACCGGCAGATCATCACGATGATCGCCCAGGCCAACGCGGCAGACCCGCGTGCGCAGCATGTGTTCGACGACGGTCCGCAGCTCGGGTGGCAGCTCGCTGCGGCGGACCTGGCGATCGTCGATATCTCGGCGATGGTCTACGACCGGCTCGCCAGCGGAAAGCCGCTTCTCGTGACGCGGCCCGCAAATGCCCTGGCCGACATCGACTCGAGCGGTTATCTTTTCGAGGCCGAGTGGCTCGACGCCGATGAGGCCGCCGACATCGTGTCACGCATGGATGCCCTCGACCACGATCCCGAAGCCGAGACTCGCCTCGCATTCTGGGTCGAGCGCTACTTCGGCGACACGACGCCCGGTGCCTCGACTCGCAAGTTCTCTGAGGCCGTCGACGGCCTCATGGCCGACTGGCGAAGAAATGCGGCGCTTCACGCCGACGACGGCCCGGCCGACGACCACGAGCCCGTGATCGAGGAGTCGCTCTGAGCGAAGCATCAGTCCTCTCGTGGAGGCGTCGGTTGGCGCGGCGATCAGCTGGCGTCAGCGATCGACTGGCGTCAGCGGTCCACGCGAGCAAGTCGCATGCGCACCAGCACGACCGCGGCGCCGGTCACCACCAAGACGACCGCGGCGGCGACGAGCATGGGAACGAACGCCACACCGGTGTCGGCCAGCTCGGTGCTGATCGGCGCTACCTCGGTGATGAATCGATCGAACAGTGCTCTCACCTCGCTTCGGCCTGGTGTAACGAATCGGTAACTTCACCCAGTCTAGCAGTCGGCTCTCAGCAATCCGTCATATTGGTGTGCGAGTAGCGCAGGCGACACAGAATTGGGAGCACTTCCGAGCGATTGTCCGAGCGGCTTCGTTTCGATACGCGCGGTAATCAGATCCGCACGTCCGGCCAGACCGAGCCCGGCGCATCCGGTGCGTGCACCACGGGATCGGATTTCGTGCGGGAGCGCGTGAGCATGCGGGGGAGCCGAGACGGTTTCGCCGGTGTCAGTTCGTTCTGCGTGGACGCCGTCTTCTCGCGAGGCACGACCACCTTCGGCTCGAGGCTGGCGGGGAAGAACGGCGGGGGAGGCCCGAATGCGGTGCGGGCGCTGTGCACGACCTTGCGCCCGAGGATGTGGTTTCCGGTTCCGCCGATGACCGCGCCCACGCCGAAGGGCACAAGGCGACCGACGGCACCGGCACCCGTGCGAGCGGCGAGATGCTTGAGGAAGGTCGTCCTGAGTCGATCGGCTATCGGTCCGATGGCGAACTGGGGAAGGTTTCGGGTGACCAGCGTGCCCCAGTACTGGCTCCGTGGCGCCCCTGTACCGGTGACCTGGCCGGCCAGCTGTTTCACGAGGTCGGCTCCCGCCGAGCCCATCATCATCGACATGACAAGCGTGCGCGCCCGATCGGGATCGTCGACCGCGATGCCGTGGACCTCGGTGATGGACTGCGCGAACAGGGCGCTGGCCTCGAGGAAGCCGGCCGTCTCGACCCCGGTGAGCGCGAGAGAGACGCCGACGCCGATGCCCGGGATGACCGCGCTCGCACCCACCGCGGCTCCACCCGTCGTGACGGCGGCGAGGTAGCGCGCTTCGAGGATGCGGATGATCTGCTCGGGCGACGCATTCGGGTGCATACGGCGGATCGATCGGATGTGCGCGATCACCACGGGCCGGTGCACGCTGAGCAGGCCGTCTATTCCACGAGTGAACTGGGGGTGCAGGTCGGGGTCGTAGATCGTGGGGCCGGGTTGCGCTTCGCCGAGCTGCTTCTGCTTCTTCGCCACTGATGATCCTTCGTTCGGTCGGTGGGGGCACCATCCTACGATCCGTACCCGGAAGAGCGTAGTTTCGATACATTGATACCCGACCCCCGCACGCGCAGATTCCCGCCGACGGCCAGGAGTCGGTGTGGGACTACCCACGCCCGCCCCGCGTCGAGAAATCGACCGAACGCATCCGCATAACCCTGGGCGGTGTCGTCATCGCAGACAGCGTCGATGCGGTCCGCGTTCTCGAGACGAGTCACCCGCCCGTCTACTACGTGCCCCGATCCGATTTCGCCGAAGGGGTCCTGAGCGCGGCGACCGGGAGCTCGTTCTGCGAGTTCAAGGGATCGGCGAAGTACGTCACGCTGCGCGGCGGCGGTGCGGTCGCACCGGGCGCGGGCTGGTTCTACCCCACGCCGACCGCGGGCTTCGACGAGCTGCGAGATCGAGTCGCCGTGTACCCGGGGGCGATGGATGCCTGCACCGTCGACGGTGAGACCGTCGCGCCCCAGGAGGGCGACTTCTACGGGGGCTGGATCACGTCGCGCGTCGTCGGGCCCTTCAAGGGAGCGCCGGGCACGCTCGGCTGGTGAGCCCCGGCGCTACTCGGCCGTGACGAAGTCGAGGAGCTGCTCGACCCGGCCGAGCAGTTGCGGCTCGAGGTCGGCGTAGGTCGACACACGAGCCAGGATGCGCTGCCAGGCGCGCGCGATGTCGGCCTGCTCGGCGTGCGGCCATCCGAACGCCTCGCAGATTCCATGCTTCCACTCGATCGAGCGGGGGATGACCGGCCACTCGGTGAGACCGAGTCGCGTGGGCTTAACCGACTGCCACACGTCGACTTAGGGGTGGCCCACGACCATCACGGTGGCCCCGTGCGGGCCGCGGGCGACCCTGTCGGCGATGCGACTCTCCTTGGAGTTCGGAACCAGGTGATCGACGAGTACGCCCACCCGGCGGCCCGGGCCGGGCCGGAACTCCGCGAGAACCGCTTCGAGGTGGTCGACGCCCTCGAGGTACTCGACGACGACGCCTTCCGAGCGCAGGTCCGATCCCCAGACCTTCTCGACGAGCTCGGCGTCGTGTCTACCCTCGACGAAGATGCGGCTGGCGCGGGCCACCCGGGCGCGTTGCTGCGGGCCGGCGATCGAACCGGATGCCGTGCGGCCTAGCCCGGTCTGCTTCGTTCGCGGCGCGCGTACGGCGACGGGCGTGCCCTCGAGGAGAAATCCGGGGCCGAGGGGGAACATGCGGCGCCGGCCCCTGCGATCCTCCAGTTCGAGCATCCGTCCCTCGACGCGCACGACCGACCCGCAGAAATCGCTGGCCACGTCTTCGAGAACGAGGTCGCTGACCGCCTCGACGACCGGCAGGTCTATCTTCGCGGGGCGCCGGGAGAAGTCGGCCAGCACATCGGAGCCGTAGCGGTCGTCGTTGTTCATCTGCTCGACGCTAGCAAGCCGCATCCCGCCCAGCTCCGAGGCTCGCGGGAGGGCTCATGTCCATTCGGGCGCGTCGGCTCCGAGCGGATGCGCGGGTGACGCGTAGTCGGCGAATTCTGCGAAGGCGGGTCGCGCCGTCGTGTAGTCGTTGTGTGTGACGACGACGTCGCCCGACAAGGCGGCCCGTTCAGAGGCGCCCCCCGTTTGATCGCCGGACAGGAGCTCGGAGGCTACGCCCGCGAGCGAGACGGAGATGCGTCTCCCGGATGGATCGTCGAGCCGACGGGTCAGGGCGCGTACGACCTCCGCGGCGAGCCGGTACCCCGCCGAGTGGTCGAGGGCCTGAACCGGCAGGGCGCCCGGAATGGCATACCCGAGGTCGCCGGACTTCGATTCGATCATCGAGATTCCGGTGACCGCCTGCACCAGGCTGTCGAATCCGCGGCGGGTGCGCCATCCATCGACGTCGCCCCAGGCATCCACTGTCGCATGCACCAGGCCCGGCGGGAGCGTGAGCCCGACGCTGTCGATCGCGCCCGGGCGGTATCCGCTGATGAGAACATCGGCCTCGGCCACGAGGGCGTCGAGCGTCGCCCGCCCGGTCGGGCTCGTACCGTCGATGAGCGTCGACCTCTTGCCCTGACCCGTGTCGACATGCTGCAGCGCGATCTCGGGCATGAACGGCGGGTCGACCCGCAGCACATCGGCCCCGAGCAGGGCGAGGCTGCGAGTGGCGACGGGCCCCGCGATCACACGCGTGAGATCGAGAACCCGGATGCCGGCGAGCGGCGCCGTGCGATCGACGCGCGGCCGTCGTGGTACGTCGCGCGGCCGTGGTGGCACGTCGCGCGGCCGTGCTGGAGCGTCGCGCTGGCCGGTGAGCGCTTCGCTGCATACGACGCTCGCGGGCGCAGCCCATTCGCCGGGCTCGCGAACCCGCACGGCCAGGGCTCCGACAGACCACGCCGCCTCCTCGATGGCGCTCGCGTCGAGGACCTCGACCGCCGCGGCGAACTCCGTGGCGGTCGCCGTCTCGTCGAGGCCGGCGGCCAGGCAGAGGCGTCGCCGGTGGTGCGGGTAGTTCGCGTGCGTTCTGATCCACCCGTCGCGTGCGCGGAAAAAGCCCGAGAGCTCGGCGAACAGCTGGACTTCTGCGCCGTGCTGTCGCAGCAGCCGGTCGCTGCCGTATGCAGCGGCGATGCGGTCGGCATCCAGGACCCATGCGAGGGGCGCGCGTCTGGATGCAACGAGATGCGCGTTGATCGCACCGGCGAAATCCGCGATGCTGCGCGAAGCCAACCCCGCGACATCCAGGGCCGACGGCAGGAGCCGTCGCAGGCGGGTCATCTCCGGCGCGGTCACGAGCGGATCGACGAATGGCAGAGGAGAACCGGCATGGGGCATGCGAGCACGCTACTCCGATCGTCCAGCACACCGTCACAGGCAGGGCAACCCCTGACGATGCCGCGCAGTCGCCTCGTAGCGTGGAAAGAACAGACGAGAAAGGCAGAGACGATGAAACGCTTCGGCTACACCCTCATGACAGAGCAGAGCGGCCCGAAGGAGCTCGTGGGCTACGCGGTCGACGCTGAGCGAGCGGGATTCGACTTCGAGGTCTCGAGCGATCACTACTCGCCCTGGATAACCGAGCAGGGGCACGCGCCCTATGCCTGGTCGGTGCTCGGCGCCGTCGCCCAGGCCACCGAGCGGGTCGAGATCGCGACCTACGTCACGTGTCCGACAATGCGCTACCACCCGGCCGTGATCGCGCAGAAGGCGGCGACGATGCAGCTTCTCAGCGACGGACGGTTCATCCTCGGACTCGGATCGGGAGAGAATCTCAACGAGCATGTGGTCGGCGAGGGATGGCCGTCTGTGGCGCCCCGGCAGGACATGCTCGAAGAGGCGGTCACGATCATCCGCCAACTGCACTCGGGCGACCTCGTCACCTGGGAGGGCGAATACTTCCGAATCGACTCCGCGCGCATCTGGGACGTGCCCGCAGGGGGTGTTCCTATCGGCATCGCCGTGTCGGGCGAGAAATCCATCGAGAGGTTCGCGCCCCTCGGCGACCATCTCATCGCCACGGAGCCGTCGGCCGAGCTGATCTCCGGCTGGTCCGCGGCTCGGTCAGGGGCCGCGCCCTCCCGCTCGATCGGGCAGATCCCTATCAGTTGGGCACCAGACAAGCAGGATGCCATTGCCCGGGCACACGAGCAGTTCCGCTGGTTCGCGGGCGGCTGGGCGGTGAACTCCGACCTGCCGACGCCGGCCGGCTTCGAAGGCGCCAGCCAATTCGTGCGACCAGAAGACGTGGCCGAGCAGATCGCCTGCGGACCCGACCTCGACGAACTCGCCGAGAGCGCCCGGCCGTTCCTCGACGCCGGTTTCACAGACCTGGCGATCGTGCAGGTCGGCGACGAGCTGCAGCAGCGGTTCCTCGACGAGGTCGCCGAACCACTGCTCGAGAAGCTGCGCGCGCTCTGACCTCCGACGTTGGTCGAGAGAAGCCGCCGTTACACCGATCCGCTGAATTCACGGGCACGGCCTGCTCACTCGGCCCGCGTGACCGAGCCCAGCCAATCGTTGAGGGCGCGCGTCAGATCGTCGTCGACGGGCATGGGATGCGCGTCGAGCGTGTGCACGGCAACCGCCTGACGCACGCTCGACACGAGCCAGATGGCGTCGCAGTCGGCGAGGTCGCGGGCGCGGATGGGCGCGAAGCGCGTTCGGAGGCCCCGCGACTCGAAGAAACGGAAAGCGGTCGCCTGGGTCGTGCCGGCCAGGATCCCCGTCTCGGCGCCGGGGCTCTCGACGAGGTCGCCCCGTCGCACGACGAGACTCGATGTGGGGCCTTCGAGTGCGAGCCCATCGCTCGACGTGAAGATCACGTCATCGGCACCGCGTCGGGATGCCTCGCGAATGGCTGCCGCATTCGTGGCGTACGACAAGTGCTTGGCTCCCAGCAGGAGCCAGGGCGCGCCCGCCGCAACATCGCTCGCGTAACCCCGGTCGAGCGTGACAACCGAGACCCCGATGCGCCGGATGTCGGAGAAATCGCGGGCAGGACGGGCGAGCAGCCACGAGGTGGGCGAGTCGCCCCCACCCTCGACCCCCCTCGTCATGACGAGCGTGACGGCGAGCCGCTCGACCGGGTCGTGCGTGGCGATCGCCTGCGCAAGCGCCTCCGTCCACGTCGAGCGCGCGAGCACGGGCAGGTCGAGGTCGGCGGCGGACGCCTCGAGCCGGTCGAAGCGGGCGTCGAGCGGAGGCATCCGGCCCTCGATCACGCTGATGCTCTCGAAGATGCCGTCACCCCGAGTCGCTCCCCAGTCGGTCACCATCAGCTGAGGCTCGCTGGGGTCGGCGCGGCGGATGCCGGATGCATCGATGAGAAAAAGAACGGGCGACGAGGTCATGCCGGGTCCCGGTCGACGGGGTGCAGCTCGATGTCGCGGAGTTCGCCGCCATCGGCGACGGCCGTGATGTACGTGCACCGGGGCTGGCGCCGACGATCCGTAGGCGAGCCCGGGTTGAGCAGGCGCAGGCCGCCGGCGGCCGTGCTGTTCCACGGGATGTGACTGTGGCCGAAGACGAGAACGTCCGTCCCAGTGAACTTCCGGCCCATCCGCTCGTCTCGACCGGCTGCAGGGCCCGTCTCATGGATCATCGCGAAGCGGACGCCCTCGACGTCGAACCGCGCGGTTTCGGGCAACCGCGATCGCAGCCCGTCACCGTCGTTGTTTCCGTACACGCCCACGAGGCGCCGTGACCTGTGCTGCAGCTCGTCGAGGGTCAGCTCGTCGACCCAGTCGCCGGCGTGCAGAACCACGTCGGCGCCCTCGATCGCCGCCCAGAGGGCGCGAGGTAGCTTCTTCGCCCGCCTGGGCAGGTGGGTGTCGGCCATGATCACGATGCGGGTGCTCACCCGATCAGTCTGACAGGGCAGCCGGGGCAGCGCAGGTGGGATTGAATAAGGAGGTGACTCATCCCCAGCGCGACCTCATCGCGGCCCTTCGTTTTGATCTCACCGCAGCGGGTTTCACCGTTTCGGCCCTCTCCGGGCTCTGGGGTCCGGATGCCGACGCGGCGTTGCACCGCAACCAGCGCGTTCCCGCCCTGCGGGCCCTCGCCCGGCTCAGGCGCACCCTCGGTCATTCGACCCCGACGGCGACCCTCGCAGAACTATTCGTGCTCGGCCTGCCCGTGTCGCCGGGGCAACTCTCCGACGCCCTGCCGAGCCTGGGCATCCGAGGAGCGGCAGAGCTGCGCCTCATCTCATCCGTCGACGAGCATGACGAGAGCGTGCGGCCCACGGCCGACCTGCGCCCCTACAGCTTTCTCGACCAGCTCGGGGTGGGCAGCTGGTGGATCATGAGCGATCTCGGGGAATTGTCGCTCGGCCACGCCGTCGGCGAAGACCACGTGCTCGGAGTCGGCGGCGCCTCGCTCACCCTGAGTGGCCTCATGGTGCAGCGCCCCGTCGACAGTGCCCTCGATCTGGGCACCGGATGCGGCATCCAGGCGATGCACGCGGCACGCCACGCACGCCGGGTCGTGGCAACAGACATATCAGCCCGCGCCCTCGACATCGCCGCGGTGAACGCCGAGCTCAACGGCTTCGAGAACATCGAATTCCGTCTCGGAAGCCTGTTCGAACCCGTCGCCGACGAGTCGTTCGACCAGATCGTCTCCAACCCGCCCTTCGTGATCACCCCCCGAGCCGAGGGGGTTCCGAGCTATGAATACCGCGACGGAGGGCTGGTCGGCGACGCGCTGGTGCAGCACGTCGTGCAGCACGCGGTCGAGTTCCTGAATCCCGGTGGCCTGGCCCAGTTTCTCGGCAATTGGGAGTACACCCGCGATCGTGCGGGTCTCGACCGGGTGAACGACTGGCTCGACGAAGCGGCCGATCAGACGCTCGACGCATGGATCATCGAGCGCGACGTGCAGCACATCGACGAGTACGCCGAGACCTGGATCCGCGACGGCGGAACCACACCCGCGACGTCCGAGTTCGACCGGCTCTACGGCGCGTGGCTGAACGATTTCGAGCATCGCGGCGTCGAACGGGTCGGATTCGGCTACGTGACGCTGCGTAGACCGGATGCGGCTCAGCCGCCGATATCGGAAGCTCCGCTTCGCCGTCTCGAGCAGCTGCACGGCCCGCTGGGTGGTTCTGGCTCGGGTCTCGGCGCGCACCTCGCCGACTGCCTCGACGGACGCGACTGGGAGGCGAGCCGCAGCGATGCCGAACTTGCGGCGTCGACGCTCGTCGTCGCATCCGATGTCACGGTGGAACGGCACTACTGGCCCGGCGACGACGATCCGACGGCCATGATTCTGAGGCAGGGTGGCGGATTCGGCCGCCAGACCCCCATCGACACCGGGCTCGCGGCACTCGTCGGAGCCTGTGACGGCGAACTCAGCATCGCGGCCATCTGCGCTGCTCTCGCCCAGCTGCTCTCGGTCGACGCCCAGGCGCTGTCGGCAGAACTGGTGCCGCTCGTTCGTCTGCTCGTCGACGACGCGATCCTCCTGCCGCCGACCGCTCGCTGAATCGTTCGCGTGGCCGCGGCGAGGCCGCTCACGCGGTTGAATCGGCGTCCGGCTTCATCCAGAACGGCGAGTAGTGGTAGCCGTCGAGGTCGTCGAACTGCCGTTGGTACATGAAGGGGTAGTCGTCGATGTCACCGACCCGGCCACCGGCGGCCCTGGCGCGTTCGGCGAGCTCGTCGACCGCCTCACGGCTGCCCAGGTCGAAGGAGACAGTGACCTTCGACGGGGTGCCGGGTCCGCCGACCAGCTCATCGATTCCGCCGACGCTGGCGTACATCTCGCGGCTGGTGAGCATGACGTACTGCTCTGGGGCGAATGCGAAGCATGACACGTCGTTACCGGACATGTCGGCGTTGGCCGTCCAGCCGAGGTCGGTGTAGAAGTCCGTCGCGCGCTCGACGCTATCGACAGGGCACGTGATGAAGAGGCTCATGCGGTCATACTTTCAAAGGAGAACTCACCGGTCAAGGAGTCGGCCGCAGGATTCTCGATCGCATGAGGCATGCATGGCGTCACGGGTGGCGGGATTCGACCCGGGCGGCCGCCGTCACGCCCGTGACGAGAAGAACCAGAACGGATGCCGTCACCACGATGAGCGGGGCAGACCAGCCGCCGGTCGCCTCGTGCACCGCACCCACGACCGACGGTCCGGTGGCTGCCAGCAGATACCCGCCCCCCTGCACGAAGGCGGACATGCCCCTGGCTTGGTCGTCGCTTCTCGACATGCGCACGATGATGATGAAGACGATCGTGATACCGCCACCCTGGGCTGCGCCGCCGACCACCGACCACAGTGGCCACAGCTGCGGGGCGAGGAGAAGACCGAGCGGCATCGCCAACCAGAGCAGGCCGACGAGGCCGACCACGGAGCCGGGCCGCCAGCGGTTCGCCAGAAGAGGCACGCCCAGCGCGCCGACCACGGCGAGAATCTGGAAAATCGACGAGCTGGCACCGGCGGACTTGTCGTCGAGGCCCCGCACCTCGTGCAAGATAGTCGGCAGCCACGTCGTGATTGCGTAGTACGAGAATGCCTGCCCACCGAACGCGAGCGTCAAAAGCCATGCGGTGAGGCTTCGGTACGACGCCCGATGCGGCGGTGCGGCCCCCGAGCTGACGGTCGTCGTCGTGCGGTCTGCGAGAAGCGACCGGCGCCATCCGGTGGCCTGGCCCCACGCGACGATCGCAACAACGACCAACACGGCCCACGCCGTTATCGCCGCCCGCCAGCCCAGCCACTCGGCCAGGGGAGCAGTTGCGAGGGAGGTGACCATGGCGCCGACGTTGAGCGCCGCGGTGTAGACGCCCGTGACGATGCCGACCCGGGCCGCGGGAAAGTCTCGCCGCACAACGACGGGAACGACAACGTTGCCGATCGTGATGGCGATGCCTATCACGAGCGTTCCGATCACAGCCACGGCGAATCCACCCTGCGCCCTGATCAGGGTGCCGACGAGGATGCCCGTCAGCGAGATGTACACGGCGCGCTCCGGCCCCGCGCGACCGATCAGGGCCGCCGCAACAGGCGTCGCCAAAGCGAAGCAGAGCACGGGGAGGCTTGTAAGGAGACCGGCGGTGGCTGCAGACAGGCCGAGATCGTGGCGGATCTGGCCGATCACCGGGGCGATCGCGACGATCGGCCCACGAAGGTTGATTGCGAAGAAGACGACGGCCACCAGTAATAACCAGGGCATCGCACGGGAGGTGGTTGCGGTGTCGCGCGTTCTCATCACCCTCCATTATCCTGTTCCGCGCGGACACAGGTGCGCCACAGCCTGACTCGGGAGGATGGGAACCCGACCGTCAGAAAGGACCTCCCATGGGCTTCCTCGACAAACTCCTCGGGCGTGAACCCGAACAGACTCCACGCTTCGAATCGCACTCGGCACCCGATTACGGCACACCACCTGGCACAGTGAGGGATGCGGCGTCCGACAGCCGCTCCGACGACGACATCGCGATCGAGCGGTATCGCTACCTTCTGCGCACAGCGCCGCCCGAGACGATCGAACAGGTTCACGAGGAAGCATTCTCCCGTCTGACTGCCGACCAGCGCGCCCAGGTCTTCACGCAGTTGAGTGCCGAGGCGCCCCAGGGCGAGGCGCCGCGCGATGCAGGAGCTCCGGCGTTGGCGCAGGCCGCGACGAGGTCCGAGCTGCGCAATCCAGGAACGCTCGAGAGATCCCTCGGGGGTCCCGCACAGGCCGGGTTCGGATCCGGGATGGGGTCCATGTTCGCGGGTTCGCTACTCGGCAGCGTTGCCGGCATCGTGATCGGCAGCACACTCGCCCAGGCTTTCCTTCCCGACCTCGGCGGATCGGAGACCGGCGGGGCCGATGCCTCGGGCCAGGACGGCTCTGGGGAGGATGCCGGCGGCAGCGATGCGTCGGGTGCAGACGCATCAGGCGCGGACGCGTCTGGAGCGGATGGTGGCGGATTCGGCGACTTCGGCGGTGGCGACTTCGGCGGTGGCGACTTCGGAGGCGGGTTCGACTTCTAGGTGCGCGGTTTCGGGGCTGCGGCCACGGGGTAGTCGGTCGCATACCGTGCGAGAACTTCGGCCACCGGAGCATCCAGAACCAACGAACCCTTGTCGAGATAAAGCCCGCGGGTG
>NZ_CAXVWM010000005.1:0-4944 GCF_964263775.1 Agreia sp.
TGAAAGAGTTCGACACCGTTTAGAAGAGTTGTCGTCTCGGTCATCTCAGACCAGCCGTTGTTCTCAATCACGTACACAACAGGAAGTTTGTAGGCGGCGGCGAAGATCATGCCCTCGTGGACGGAGCCCTGATTCATTGCACCATCACCGATGGATACGACAACGACCCGATCAGTGCCCTGATGTACCGACGCCAAAGCAACCCCGCCACCAATAGGAATGCCGGCACCAACGATCGAGTTCTCCCCGAAGAACCCATACTCGGGAGCGGTCAGGTATGCAGAGCCACCGCGACCGCCGTTAATGCCCCCCGAACGCTGTGTGATCTCAGCCAGAAGTGGTACGAGCGGAACCCCCGCAGCGACAGCCCAGCCGTGGCCGCGGTATGTCGGTAGTACCCGGTCGCCAGGTTGAAGAGCGGCGCGAACTCCTACCGGGATCGCCTCTTGACCGGTACTGGTATGCACGGACCCTGGATAAAACCCCTCTGCGCTCAGTTCGAGAGCCTTCTCCTCGAGTGCGCGGATGACGAGCATCTCGCGAAAAGCTTTGAGTAACTCTGCGGGCGCAATGGTCACGACTTCCTCCTTGATGTTGTGGCATTTCCATGCTGACACACCGCGCCAAAATCGTCAATATATGAATGACAATTCATTCTATGGACTTTTTTCGATTTCCCCTGGACTCTGTAGGTTGCTGGCCGGATTGATGGCTCGACTAGTCGTTCTTATTTAGTCCGGCATCGACGGCCGCCCGCGCCAAAATCTCGCCTGGGATGGTGCTCGTGAATTACAGGCCTGCATGTAGACAACGTCAAGCTCTTCGCCGAGGTCGAAGGGTTCAGCTCCACGACGTCCTGGAGCAGGTCGTTGCAAATTTCTCACCGATGCTCTTTTGATTCGTCGATCGGTGTGCGCTGCGCCTCTCTTGATGGCGGTTCAAGTCCCATACTCGGGTGCGCGAATGTTGTCGGCGCGGTCCGGCAATGTCGAGTGTCACGGTCAGTGCTCTGCCCTCGGTACGCTGGCTCAACGACGAGCTGATGTGCCGACGGTGCCTACTTCAAGGGCGATCTCAGTACTGGCTGCTATCGGGCGGCCCTGCGCTCGCACCAGGATCAGAGAGAGCGCCGAAGGCTAGGTCGAGCAGTCCGGACAGGTCTTGCTGACCGTTGGCGTCCCGCCAGTAAATGAGCGCCGTTGAAAAACATTCCATTGCTGTTGCCACGCGGACATCCGCAATAATTGATCGCTCCACCGACACCTGTTCCCTCCGCAGCAGCTCGCGAGTGATGTTTGGCCGCCAGCCGAATTGCTTCTCCCGAAACTTCGCGCGGAGCGCCGGGGTTGCTTCTATGAGATTTAAGAATGCGATGACTTCATCGGCATCCCGAGCGAGGAAGCTCAACACCGGATCGAAAGCGCGCCGCAGTGCCAGCCAGTCGTCGTGCAATGCGTGTACAGAAGCCAAGGCGTCGACGACGATGTCGCCAATCGGATCGAAGACGAACAGGACAACGTCTTCTTTATTGGCGAAATATCGCAGGAAGGTACTTCGAGACACGCCGGTGGCGCCAGCGAGGTCGGCGAACGTGACCTGGTCAAAGCCAGTGGCGCAGAACTGGTTGAAAGCGATCCGCGCGAGCTCTTCTCGAACTGCATGTCGGCCGATGGCTCGAACGCTCACCGGGTTAGTAGACATGCCCCCATCATATCGGTTAGTTCCATCCTTGATGACAAGGGTCTACACTGAACCTCGGTGTCATTTCAGACGCAGAGATGCGGCTTCTGCTGTGTCTTATCAGATCAGCTGCACTCAGCGGCCTAATTGGAACGAGACAAAACTTGACTTACGACAACCTGCCGGGACTGCGCGTCTCGATCGACGCTGGTATCGCTACCGTGACACTGAATCACCCGCCACTGAACCTCATGGATGGTGTTTTACTGCCCTCGTTGCGAGGGTTTCTTTACAGGGTGCACGACGATACGAACGTTCGGGTGATTGTGTTCCAATCGGGTGACCCGGACTTCTTCAGCGCGCACGGTGATATGGGCTACCTGACCGATCCCGAAGCCCTGCCGGCCGCAACCAACGCTGCTATCGCTGCCGCGCCTGACTGGGATGTTCCGGATGGTATGAACATTCTTCAGACCATGAGCGAGGAGGTGCGAAACCTGCCGCAGGTCACTATTGGCAAGCTCGCAGGTTTGGCTCGCGGAGCGGGCAATGAATTTTTCATGTATCTCGACATGCGGTTCGCAGCAATCGGCAAGTCGGGTCAGGCGCAGCCTGAGGCACAAATGGGAATACTTCCGGGTGGCGGCGGGACGGTGAACATGACCCGGCTCATCGGTCGCGCTCGCGCGTTGGAGCTTCTCTTGGGCGCTGAACTCGTCGACGCAGAACTGGCCGAGCGTTACGGACTCGTCAACCGCGCCCTGCCCGCTGAGGAGATCGACGCGCACGTCGACGCCCTCGCTCGTCGCATCGCGCGGCTTCGCCCGGCGACGATCGCTGCCATCAAGACAACCGTGAACGCCATGGCACCTGCGGTTTCACCAGAGGCTTATGCCGTCGAGAACAGTTCGCTGTACGCAGCGTTTGGTGATGAAGTCTTCGATCTCGCCCACAAGCTCCTTGCCGCCGGCGTGCAAACCCGCGAGGGCGAACTGGACTACGAACGCATTTCCAACAGCATCTAGGACGCTGGCCGGCGCGGACAGCGTCCTGCGCCGGACAGCGCCGCCTATCGGCTGGCACCATTGCGCCCGCGGCCCAGGCAACGAGCATCTCAGAAACTCAACGGTAGTGGTCGAGGGCCCAAAGTCTGCCCGAGATCAGGCAGATACCACGCGAATGCGCATCGCCGGCGACCGTGCCGGTCTACTAGTTGATCTCCCTGGGTTTGCTTCATCTTCAACTAGCCCACGGTCCTCACTGGGGCATTCCATGCGGATCAAGGTGCAGTTGCTCGACTGTACGTTGACGACGAGCTCTCAAAGGCACTTCAACGTCCGACGTCGTCGTAGGGTACTTTCTGGCATCACGCGCTTGGAATGAGCGTGTACTTCGTAGAGAGGTACTCGTGGATGCCTTCGGTGCCACCTTCGCGCCCGATACCGGATTGTTTCACACCGCCGAACGGAGCTGCGGCATTTGACAATACGCCCGCATTCAAGCCCATCATGCCAGTGTCGAGCCTTTCGATCATTCGTTGGCCTCGCGCCAAGCTTTCGGTGAATACGTAGCTTACGAGGCCGTACTCGGTGTCATTGGCGAGGCGAACAGCTTCATCTTCGTCATCGAACTCCGTGATTGAGACCACCGGGCCAAAGATTTCTTCGCGCAGAATCTCACTTCCGAGCGTTACTCCAACCAAGACGGTGGGCTCGTAAAAGCTGCCGGGGCTGTCGGCTCGATGGCCGCCGGCGACGAGACTGGCGCCGCGGGCAATCGCGTCCTTAACCAGCCCGTCTGCCTTGTTGACAGCCATGTCGTTGATAAGCGGGCCGATCGTCACCCCTTCTTCAGTTCCGCGGCCCATACGGAGCTGCGCGACCCGGCCTGCGATACGACTCGCGAACTCGTGTACCACAGAGCTATGCACTATGAAACGGTTGGCTGCGGTGCATGCCTGCCCAATATTTCGGAACTTGGCCTGCATGGCTCCATCAACCGCCTTGTCGAGGTCGGCGTCCCCGAAGACCACGAAAGGAGCGTTGCCACCGAGTTCCATCGATGTGCGTAGCACGTTCGCGGATGCTTGAATCATGAGCTTGCGGCCGACCGGTGTCGAACCGGTGAAGCTCAGCTTACGCAAGCGCGAGTCGGCAATAATCGGCTCGGACACCTCAGCGGACGTCGACGTCGTGATCACGTTCAGGACGCCCCCGGGCAGTCCTGCCTCTTCGAGCAACCTTGCCAGAAGCAGGGTGGTCAGTGGTGTCAATTCGGCAGGTTTGATTACGACAGTGCAGCCAGCCGCTAGAGCGGGCGCGATTTTGCGGGTTGCCATCGCAAGCGGAAAGTTCCACGGGGTGATGAGGTAGCACGGGCCGACCGGACGTTGTGAAACCACCATCTGCCCGGTTCCCTCGGGATTCCGGCCGTAACGGCCAGAGATGCGGACCGCCTCCTCCCCGAACCATCGTAAAAATTCACCTCCATATGCGACCTCCCCCAATGCTTCGGAAAGCGGCTTGCCCATCTCAAGTGTCATGAGCAATGCCACCTCGTCTTGACGTTCCTGTAGCAGGTCGAACGCGCCACGCAAGATCTCGCCGCGCGTTCGGGGTGCCGTGGCGCTCCATTTCTCAGCAACTGCGACCGCGGCGTCGAGGGCGGCAATGCCGTCAGCTGGGGTCGCGTCGGCGATACGTTTAAGGACATTCCCAGTTGCAGGGTCAACCACGGCGAGAGTCTTGCTCGAGGAAGAAGCAACCCACTCGCCCCCAATGAACAGGCGGTCGGGTATTCGGGCTAGTAACTGGGCTTCAGTGTCGGTCATCGGATCACCTTTTGTTTGTGGCCAACACCAGACCCCGACCGAATAGACACGAGAATTAAGACGTGCAGTTGATTTTTCGTGCGGGAAAGTCGTTGCTCGTCGCAGTGTGGGCTAGTAATGGTTTGGGAGCCACCTCAACGAGCGGCTTGTCGACAAATACGGCCACCGCTTCGGTAGCTGAACGCGTCTGCGGCCAGTGTGGCGTTGTCGACGGATCTAAATTTATGCTGACACAGACGAGAACGTTTAGCAATATATGGAAACTATTTCATTTGATGATAAAATGCCTTCTGGAGCCTGTCAAGTTGTTTGTGTAAGCGAGTGGGGCTCGTTTTTATAGGTAGGGGTGGATTCGGTCGGGGTAAGCGATCGCGAGTTGGGCGAGGGCTTGTTTCCAGTTTGTGGTGATCTGGCCTTCGACGAGGCGCCCTTCG
>NZ_CAXVWM010000006.1:0-5900 GCF_964263775.1 Agreia sp.
AAGACACCCGATCCGACGCAGTGCAGGTGCGAAACGAACCCATCCAGGCTCGCAGCTCCGACCGCATCGCCGCACTGCTCGACGCCGCCGCCGCCGTGGTCGACGAAGTGGGCATCGAACGGCTCACCACAGCCCTCGTCGCCGATCGGGCCGAGGCGTCGATCGGCACCGTCTACCGCTACTTTCCCGACCGCATCGCGGTGCTGACCGCCCTCGGCGCGCGCAGCGTGGAGCGCTTCCTCCGCCAGTTCGAGGCCGACATTGCCGAGAAGAAGCCCACAGACTGGGTGGATGCCGTCGTCGTCTCGATCGGATCGTCCGTCGCCATGCACCGTGGCCTGGTGGGCTTCACCTCGGTCAGGCTCGGCGACCTCGTGTCATCGCCCGAGACCGACGTGTCGCGCATCAAGACGCATCGCATCGCTCAAACTCTTCGCGACGTGCTCGTCGAGAACTACGCAATGCCGCAAGACGCCGCTCTGGCTACCCGCCTCGAGATCGCCGTCACCATGATCGACGCGCTTCTGGTGCGAGCGTTCATGCTCGGCGGCGCAGGAGACGAGACCATCATCGGCGAGTGCGAGCTGATCGTGCGCCAATATCTCACGGGGCGCTGCGAGAGCAACGAACAGCCCGTCTGAGCAGACGCCGGCTGCACCCTAGCCTGCCCGACACAATTCGTCATGCCCACCCCGCATGCTTTGCCTATCGGGGTGCGCCGTGTTTGGCTGGGAACACACGCGTGCACCCAGGCGCGCCAGACGAACGGGCCAGCACATGATCGAGTTCCGTCAGGTGTCGAAACAGTTTCCCGACGGGACCCTCGCGGTCGAGGACTTCAGCCTGGTCATCCCCTCTCGCAAGACGACGGTGTTCGTCGGATCCTCCGGCTGCGGCAAGACCACCATCCTGCGCATGATCAACCGTATGATCGATCGCACCTCGGGATCGATCGAGATCGACGGTGAAGACATCGTCAGCCTCGACAAGGTGAAGCTGCGTCGACGCATCGGCTACGTGATGCAGAACTCCGGGCTGCTGCCGCACCGCAAGGTCATCGACAACGTCGCCACCGTTCCTCTCCTCAACGGTGTTCCGAAGAAAGAGGCCCACGCCCGAGCCCTCGAACTGCTCGACACAGTCGGCCTCGATCGATCGCTCGCGAACAGATACCCCAGCCAGCTCTCGGGCGGGCAGCAACAGCGTGTGGGCGTTGCACGCGGTCTCGCGGCCGACCCGAACATCCTGTTGATGGATGAGCCTTTCGGGGCCGTCGACCCGCTCGTGCGGGCCGACCTGCAGCACGAGCTCGTGCGGCTTCAGCGAGACCTCGACAAGACCGTGGTCTTCGTCACCCATGACATCGACGAGGCGTTCCTGCTCGGCGACCAGGTCGTCATTCTGCAGAAGGGCGGAATCATCGCCCAGAAGGGGTCGCCGACCGAAATACTCACGAACCCCGTGAACGACTTCGTGGCGAACTTCATCGGCGCGACCAAAGGCAAGCGGGCGCTGCACATCGACCATCGAGACGGTCGAGACATCATCCTCGACAGTGAGGGGCGTGCCGCCGGTGTGCTCGTC
This sequence comes from Agreia sp., assembly GCF_964263775.1. Classification (NCBI taxonomy): domain Bacteria; kingdom Bacillati; phylum Actinomycetota; class Actinomycetes; order Micrococcales; family Microbacteriaceae; genus Agreia; species Agreia sp. Next base: position 1,585 of record NZ_CAXVWM010000006.1, read on the forward strand.
GACCGCTCCGCCCGACAGGTCGAGGACACGCCCGCATGAACTGGGTTCTCGAGAACCTGCCCCTCATCGGTCAGCGCACCCTCGAACACCTTGCGCTCTCGGTGCCGCCCATCATCTTGAGCTTCGTCATCTCGATTCCGATCGGGTGGCTCGCGAACCGGTACAGCTGGAGCCGAGGCGTGCTTCTGACGGTGCTCGGGCTGCTCTATGCGATCCCTTCTCTGCCGCTGTTCGTCATTCTGCCGATCGTGCTCGGAACGGGCCTCCGCGACTCGATCAACGTGATCGTGGCGCTCACCCTCTACGGCGTCGCGCTCATGGTGCGTACGACGGCGGATGCGCTCGGCTCGGTGTCGGGAGATGTCACCCAGTCGGCGACGGCCATGGGATTCTCTTCGTGGACGCGATTCTGGCGCGTCGACCTGCCGCTCGCGGGCCCTGTGCTGCTCGCGGGTATTCGGGTTGTCGCCGTGAGCACGGTGAGCCTGGTCACGGTGGGTGCCGTGCTCGGAATCAAAAGCCTCGGCCTGCTCTTCACCGACGGCCTGCAGCGCAACATCGTGGCAGAGGTCGCCGCCGGCATGGTCGCGACGATCGCCCTGGCGCTGCTGCTCGACTTCGCACTCGTCATGCTGGGACGCCTCCTCATGCCGTGGAGTCGCGCGACCCGCACCCCGGTGGAGCGTCGCAACCGGGTAACGATCGAGGCGGCGACCTCGTGAATTTTCTCATCGAAGCCATCGCGTGGATCTTCGACCCGGCGCACCTCTCCGGGGCCAATGGAATTCCCACCCGCCTCGCCCAACACCTCGGCATCAGCCTGGTGGTGCTCGTCATCGCCAGCGTCATCGCCGTTCCGGTGGGCTACCTGATCGGTCACACGGGCCGAGGTCGCGGTCTCGCCGTCAGCCTCACCGGGGGGCTGCGGGCGCTCCCGACCCTGGGACTCCTGATCATCCTCGCGCTCTGGCTCGGCATCGGCATCGAGGCACCGCTGATCGCGCTCATCGTGCTCGCGGTGCCGCCGATCCTCGCCGGCGCCTACTCGGGCTTCGAGGCGGTCGATCGGCGCACCGTCGACGCCGCGCGTGCCGTGGGCATGACCGAGTGGCAGATCGTCTCGAAGGTCGAAGTGCCGCTCGGGCTTCCCCTCCTCATCGGCGGCCTTCGCTCGGGCACCTTGCAGATCATCGCAACGGCGACCCTCGCCGACTACGTGGGCGCCGGTGGCCTTGGTCACTTCATCTTCGCGGGAACGAAATCCAACGATTATCCGCAGATGCTGGCGGGCTCCATACTCGTCATCCTGCTCGCCGTGATCAGCGAGGGAATCTTCGCGATCATCCAGAAGTTGGTGGTACCACGCGGTGTGTCCGCGGGCGCATCCGAGCGCAGAGACGTCCGCACGCCGTCATCCCGACGCGTTGCGGTGGTGGGACTCCCCACCCAAGAGAGGAAATAACGATGTTCACAGCACACATTAAGAAGGGCCGGGTCGTCGCAGGCGTAATCGCGGTCGGCGCCGTCGTGGCGCTGGCAGGGTGCGCAACGTCGGATCCGCTGGATGCCGGTTCGAGTGACGCGGCGAGCACCGACTCCATCGTGGTCGGCTCGCAGGACTACTACTCGAGCGAGATCATCGCCGAGATCTACGCCCAGGCACTCGAAGCGAACGATTTCGACGTAGACCGCCAGTTCCGCATCGGCCAGCGCGAGGTCTACCTTCCCGAGATCGAAGACGGCAAGATCGACCTGTTCCCCGAGTACACGGGAAGCCTGCTGCAGGCGCTCGAACCCGACACCACGGCGACCACCAGCGATGACGTGTACGCGGCCCTCGAGTCGGCGCTGCCCGAAGGCCTGCGGGTTCTCGACAAGTCCGAGGCCAGTGACCAGAACTCGTACACGGTTACCGACGCATTCGCCAAGGCGAACAACCTCACCGACATCGCGTCGCTCAAGAACGTCACGACCCCGATCGTCGTCGGCGGCAACGCCGAGCTCGAGACGCGCCCCTACGGGCCCGCCACCCTGAAGGAGAAGTACGGCATCGACACGACCTTCCAGTCGATCGAGGACTCGGGCGGACCGCTGACCGTGAAGGCGCTCGTCGACAACACGATCCAGCTGGGCAACATCTACACGGCCGATCCCAACATCAAGTCGAACAACCTCGTCGCCCTCACCGACCCCGACGGCCTGTTCGTGGCCGACAACGTCGTGCCTGTCGCTTCGACAAAGGTCGACGACAAGGCCGCCGACGTCATCAACAAGGTCAGCGCGGCGCTGACCGAAGACGACCTCGTCGAGCTGAACTCGCAGAGCGTCAACGACCAGAAGTCGGCCGAGGTGATCGCCAAGGCCTGGCTCGACGACAAGAAGCTCTTCTAGTCGTTGATCACACGTCAGCGGGCCTGTCGACTCCGGTCGGCGGGCCCGCTTCCGTGTGCGCGGGAGACGAGAAATCGGTGGCGTCGGTCATATGCCGCTCTTCACCGCGCGCGATGAGCTTCTTCACCACCAGCACCACGACGACGAAGACCACGATGACCGCCACGAAGATGTAGCCGGCGAAGTGCAGCCTGTCGGCCAGTTCGCGGTAGCTGCCCGCCGCGAGCGAACCGGCGGTCACGTAGGCGAATGACCACACGATGCATGCCGGCAGGGTCCAGGCTATGAACCGACGGTAGGCCATCGTGCTCATGCCCACGGTGACCGGGATGAGCGAGTGCAGCACGGGCAGGAACCGTGACAGGAAGACGGCGATGCCGCCTCGCCGGTCGAGGTAGCGTTCCGCGCGCTGCCAATGGCGCTCCCCGATGCGTCGGCCGAGGCGCGAATGGCGGATGCGCGGGCCGAAGTGGCGGCCGAGGAGAAAGCCGATGCTCTCGCCGCAGAGGGCGCCGACGATCGATGCCAGGGCGAGGGCGAAGTACTGCACGGGCCCCTGCACGCCGGTTGCGGTGACCAGCAGAACCGTGTCTCCGGGCACGATGAGACCGAGCAGGATGCTGGTCTCGAGCAGCATGGCGACCCCGGCGATGAGGGTGCGCCACACCGGATCCACGCTCGACACCGAGTCCAGGATCCAGCTGAGAATGTCGTTCACGAGACCGAGCCTATGACGTGCCGGCCTTCTCGGGCTGGGGATGCGCCCCGCTACAGCAGTGAGAAGAGCACCGCGACCGGGGTGGCGACCAGCGCGATCGCTGCCGCGAGCACGAGAGAGCGGGCGGGGCCGGAGAGCGGTGCGGGCGGGGCGACGAGCCGGGATACCCGAGCGCCGAGCGTCTCCGGATCTGCCTCGGGCACGATCTCATCGGATGCGACGGGTGTCGCACCGGGGTCGCCGTCGCGCCAGGGCGAGCCGACGATCGCGATGGCCGTGGCCAGGGATGCGTCGTCGACCTCGCGACGCGCGTCGTCGTCGGCGAGCATCTCGACCAGGAGCGCGACGGCCTTCTCCGCGCGATTCGCGATCGGAAACCAGGGGAGCGCGATGTTCCAGGCCTTGAAGGCCAGGAGCACCAGGTGGTGGTACTGGCGGAGGTGGGCCCGCTCGTGGGCCAGAACCGCGCGAAGCTGTGCGGCATCCAATACCCGAACCAGGCCTTCGGTGAGCACCGTGATCGAGCGCACGCCCGGAAGGCAGTACGCCACGGGCGCGGCGAAATCGAGCATCCGGGTGCCGGGACTGCCCTGCAGGGGAGAACTCAAGAGGGCTATCAGGGCCCGGTGCCGGCGACGTTCGCGCTCGGTGCTGGCCGCGGTCGTCGCGAGGCTCAGCACGAGGTGCGCGCCGAGCACGACGGCGCCGGCCAGCGAGACGATCTGAAGCGCTCCCGCCTGGGGCGGCAGAGGGCCGTCGAGCAGGTGGCCGAACAGGAGCGCACAGGCCTGCCCGACGTCGTTCTCGAAGGGTGTGAGGCCGAACGCCAGCAGCGCTCCGATCATGGACAGGCCACCCGAGAGGGCGATCGCCTGCCAGAGGGCCAGTGCGGTACCGGGCGCGCGGGCGGGCCAGGCGGCCTTCGATAAAGCGATCGGAACGGGCCACGCCAGTGCGAGGGCGAGGACCGCAAGCCCTATCCAGGCTCCGGTCACCGTCAGCTACCGGTGCCGCGGGATGCGAGCAGTCGCCGAAGCGTTTCGGCCTCGGTGGGAGACACGCCACCCACGAATCGGGCGAGGGCATCGTCTCGATCGGGTGCCAGCTGAAGCACCTCGTGCATGAGTTCGGCCGTGTGCTCCGACCGCGAGTTGACCGCATGGTAGCGGTGCGGCCGTGTGGCGCGGCTGCGCGACACGAAGCCCTT
>NZ_CAXVWM010000007.1:0-94137 GCF_964263775.1 Agreia sp.
TTCCGAAGAAGACAAGATCACGGTATCGCGCGCTCGTCGCATCCAGCAGTTCCTGTCGCAGAACACTTACATGGCCAAGAAGTTCACGGGCGTGGAGGGTTCGACGGTTCCGCTGAAAGACACCATCGAGTCGTTCTCGGCGATCGCCAATGGCGACTTCGACCATGTTGCAGAGCAGGCCTTCTTCAACGTCGGCGGCATCAATGACGTCGAAGAGAAGTGGGCCCAGATCGAGAAAGAGAACGGCTAGTCGTGGCTTCGCCGCTTACCGTGAGTGTCGTCTCGGCCGACCAAGAAGTGTGGTCGGGCGAGGCCACAATGGTCATCGCGAAGACCGTCGAGGGCGAGATCGGCATCCTGGCCGGTCACGAACCTCTGCTGGCCATCCTGGCCGAGGGTGAAGTTCGGGTGACTCAAGACTCCGGCACCCGCATCACGGCCCAGGCCGATGACGGATTTCTCTCCGTCGAGAACAACACCATCACCATCGTGGCGCGCAACGCGGCTCTCGTTTAGCGCAAGCGGGTAGTCGACCTCGTGCTCATCCTCCTCCCGCCGTCCGAGACGAAGCGGGAGGGGGGTGAGGGTCCGCGGCTGGATCTGACCCGATTACGGTTTCCGACGTTGGCGCCGACCCGGCGGCGGATCATCCGCGAGCTTCGATCACTTTCTCGCGACGAGGAAGCGACCCTGAGAGCGCTGAAGATCAGCGCACGACAGAGATCCGAAGTGACGCGCAATCGTCGCGTGACGACATCCCCGACGATGCCGGCTATCGACAGGTACACCGGTGTCGTCTTCGATGCCCTCGATTCCCTGAGCCTGCCGCCCGACGCCCGGCGGTTCGCCGCTTCCCACCTCGTGATCCAGTCGGCGCTTCTCGGCCCCATCGGAGCCATGGATCCTATTCCGGCTTACCGGCTGTCGCACGACTCCAAACTGCCGGGCATTCACCTCGCGAAGACGTGGGCGCAGGTCATGCCCAGCGACATAGGTTCGGCCGGCGATCTCGTGCTTGATTTCAGGTCGGAGGCCTACGTTGCGCTTTCGCCCCTGGCAGCGGGCACGAATTCCTGGTTTCTCCGTGTGGTGACAGAGGCTGAAGACGGCAGTGTGCGGGCGCTCAATCACTTCAACAAGAAGTCCAAAGGGCTCCTGACGCGCGCACTGCTGCTTCATGGCCGCGATCTGACCTCCGTCGACGAGGTATTCGCGGTGGCGGCAACGGCGGGACAGCGTATGGAACTCGGCGAACCGGGAGAAATTCGACTCTTCACGTCAGGGTCCTGAAAAAGGGTTCCTTCGCTGCCCGAGCCGAGCCGTGCTGCCGTGTGCCGCTAGTCTTGCTGCATGATCGCGACCTATGACTCCGACGGCTCCGCGACCGGCACCGCTGCCGGCCTCCTCTTCACTCTCATCTTTTCTGCCTTCTATGTGGTGCTCGTCGCAGCCGTCTATGTGATCGGTTCGTGGTTTCTCAGCAAGATCTTCGTGAAGGCAGGCGAGCCGGCCTGGAAAGGCTGGGTGCCGGTCTACAACTCCTGGACCTTCCTCGAGCTCGGTGGACAGGCCGGTTGGTGGGCCCTCGTCGCCGTCGTTCCCTTCGTCGGCATCGCGTCGAGCGTCTTCATCTGCCTCGCCGCGTACAACATCGGTCTGAGGTTCGCCAAGACCGGCGTGTGGGTCGTGCTCTACATTCTCGTGCCCTACGTCTGGTGGGGAATCGTCGCTTTCGACCGCTCCGTGTGGAATCCCCAGCCCATGGCGGGCATATTCGTCGCACCCGACTGGGCGCGACCCACCAGCGCCGCGCTGCGCTACGTTCCCCAAGCCCGGCCCGTCTACGCGCCATCGCAGCCCGGCGGCCCGCAGAACTCGTCGTACTGAGTCACAGTTTCGCCTCAGCCTCCAGCTCGTCTCCCCGAGCGCAGCCGATGGCATGGTCGTTGACCAGCCCTGCCGCCTGCATCAGGGCATGCATTGTCGTCGGGCCCACGAAAGTGAGTCCGAGGCCGCGCAGTGCCTTGCTGAGTTCGGTCGATGCGTCGGTGGCGGTGAGCACCTCGTCGACGGTTCGGGGACGACCGTGCTTCGTCGGGGCGTGGCTCCAGATCAGGCGATCGAGGGCACCCGGATCGCCGGCAACCAACTGGTCGATGGTTCTGGCGTTCGAAATCGTGGCCCGGATCTTCTGGCGATTTCGGATGATCGAGGGATCGCGGGCGAGGTCTTCGGCTGTGGCGAGATCGAATCGAGCGACGCGTGCGATCGCGAAGTCGTCGAATGCTGAACGGAACGCGGGTCGGCGTCGCAAAATGGTGATCCACGAGAGTCCTGCCTGAAATCCTTCCAGTGCGATCGTCTCGAAGAGCGCCTGGTCACCGTGCAGGGGAGCGCCCCATTCCTCGTCGTGATAGCGGCGGTATTCAGGGTCATCGGAGACCCAGCCGCAGCGCGGAATGCCGTCATCTCCGGTCGTGAGCAGTTCTCGTGTCATGTTTCGACAGTATCGCCGCGCAGTGCGGGGCTGACGACGGTGGCAGGAGCCGTGCATGCTCTGCGCACATCGGCGGCGGTGGGGGAATGTGCGGAAGCTTCTCCCTCACAGCGTCGAAAGGAGGCGCGCTTGTCCCCAGAACCGCGGCTGAGGGCACGGGTGGACGATGAACAGAACGATCCTGTCGTGCATGACTTCTTTGGTTAAAGCGAAAAGGCCCGCCGACTTCTTGGTCGCCCTGCCTCGCATTCTGGGGTATACCCCCACGAACAGCATCGTCGTCCAGACCTTTCAGAACAGGCGTACGGCCGCCTCACTGAGAGTCGATCTTCCCGCAGAATCCGAACAGGCGGAACCGCGGGCCATCGCGGATGCCGTCATCAGGCTCATCAGCCGGGTACCTCGCGTCGATGCCGTTCTCGTGGCGGTCTATACCGACGAGGCCTGGTCTGCGCGGGACAGGCCGCCGCGGCCGGTACTCGTCGAGGCGATCGTCACGCGGATGGCGTCGGCCGGACTCGGCATCGTCGACGCGATGTGCTGTTCGGGTCGCGCCTGGGCGTCATACCTCGACGCAGAGCACGGGGTGTTCGACGACCAAGAGACGATGAGAATCGAGTCGGAACTCGATCGCGTGGGGGCGCCGCGTGATGTCGTGGGCGTCGCCCAGGGTGCGCCGCCGATATCGACGGGGCCGGTCGGGCTACGCGACGAGGTGGCCGCGGCGTCGGCCGCAATCACCCACGATGCCCACGACCGGGAGAGGCTCTGGACGTGGTCGACGGCCTCCGTGCTGTGGACGGACGCGCTCGAATCCACACCCTCCGACATTCCCCCGCAAGCGGTCGCTGCCCTGCTCTGGAGCATCAGGGACAAGGGGGTCCGTGACTGCGTGCTGATGTTGATGGCCTGGGGAAACGACGCCGGCGACCGTGCCGCCGTCGACACGCAGACGCTGCAGGCTGGTGCGGCCGTGCCCGCCGGGTCCATCCTCGAAACATTCGTCGGCGAGGGAAGGATCAGCCCGGACGGATTGCGAGTGGAGGGGGCCGTGCGACTTCTGCGGCGCCTCGTGTCGCTCTCTGCGAGACCGTGGCAGCTGGCGCCCCTCACGATGCTCGCGTGGTTCGAGTGGGCTCGCGGACAGGGCTCCGCTGCGGGAGACTACCTCGACGAGGCGCTGTCGATCGGGCCCGGCTATGAACTGGCCCGTCTCTTCGAACAGCTGGTCGGCATGGGGCGGGTCCCCGATTGGGTAGGCAGGACGCCCGCGTGATCACGGGCAGCAGAGCACCGTTCTCGAGCGGTTCGTGTGTGCGGCGCCGTCGAACTTCTTACGATTAGGCTCGACGTGTGGCAGCAGAACGCAACAACCCGGGCAGGGTCGTGTACGTGGCGGCCTCGTCGCGGGGCGCCCGCACAGTGGTCGTCGCCCCCGGGCTGGTCGCCGTAATTGCAGGCGAATGCCCGCCAGCCGTGCTGTCGCGGCTGTGGGGCGAGATGTCGAGCGTCGCTTCGTCGTTCGAGCGGGTCGTTCAGGTCATACCGTCGCTCGGCGCCGACGCGGTGGCCTCGTTCGCGGTGGCCGCGGTGGAGTCGGAGCATTCGGCGACTCGCATCGTGTCGGTCGTCGCTCGTGGCGATTCGTTCGTCGATGTGCACACGGAGGATGCTGCGCCCCGGCGCTTCTCCTCGCAGGGTCTCCAGCCGTGGCACCTGGCCTCGTTCTCCGGCGTGACCGGCCTGCGCATCGGTGGGGGAGCGCGACCGAGCGCCCTCGCCGACGTGCTCACCGTCTCGGGAACGGAGCTGCCCCTGGTGCTCGGTGCGGCATCCGCCGATTCGGTCGTGTGGATGCTCGACGAAAGTTCTACGATCGTCGACCCTGTGGCGATGCGCGCGAATCCGCGAGGGCACACCGTTGATGCCGAGCGAGATGACAGCGAGATCACGCTCGAGCGTGCCCCCGAGAGGCGTCGACCTCGTCACGGCGGCTCACCCGAGAATCTTCGTGCAGCACCTGTGGCTGCGCCCCGCCTGCGCCCCTGCCGCGTCAGAATCGGATCGCATGCGCCGTTCGAACTGCACGTGCCCGTCTACATCGGGCGGCGCCCTCGGGGGCCCCGTCAGCTCGGAAGCGATCAAGTGATTCTCGTCGAAGTGCCGTCGCCCACGCGCGAGGTCTCCGCGTCGCACCTCCACATCGTGCAACGAGGTCGAGAGGTGGTGGTGACCGACCTGAAGTCCACGAACGGCACGGCAGTCACCCTGCCCGGGTCGCCTCGGATAAAGTTGCAGCAGGGGGATTCGATCGTTCTTCCCCCGTACAGCAGGGTCGAAATCGGCGACGGCAATGTCATCGAGGTACTTCCTGCAGCAGATTGACCGAGCCGAACGCCCCGCGCACCGTCGCAGGCGCCCGTTCCTGTTCCGCACGTCGAGGAGAAGAGCCCCGTGACCCAGATCGGTGACAGCGCCGCCCATGTGAGCGTTGTGCTTCCCGGCGGCGCAGACACGACCCTGACCTTGACCTGGTCGTTTCTGTCAGATCGGGGTAACAAACGCGCCGTCAACGAGGACAGCGTCGTCGCGAACCCTCCGCTGTTCGCGGTGGCCGACGGCATGGGCGGCCACTCCGCCGGCGACATCGCCAGCGCCGCGGTCGTGACCCGCCTCGGAGACATCACGGGCAGGGCCTACGTCGATGCGGACACGATCGATCACGCGCTCGAATCGGCTCTCGCCGACATAGACCGCGTGGGCGACGAAAGCGTCCTCGGCACGGGCACGACCGTCACAGGGGTCGCGCTCACCATCGTCGACGACGAAGCGCAGTGGGCGGTTTTCAATATCGGTGACTCCCGGGTCTATGTTTTCGCCGACGATGTGCTCGATCAGGTCACGACCGATCATTCCGTGGTTCAGGAGATGGTGGCCGCCGGTCTCATCACCCGGGAGCAGGCCGACGTTCACCCCGACAGCAACGTGATCACCCGCGCCGTCGGTTTTCATGAAAAGCCGGTGCCCGACTACTCGCTCATTCCGGTGGAGCCGGGCCAGCGCATCCTCGTCTGCTCCGACGGACTGACGAAGGAGTTGACCGACCACGGCATCCGGCACTACCTCGCAACCGCAGAATCGGCCGAGCTGGCTGCGAGCGAGCTCGTGGCGGCTTCGCTGGCGAACGGCGGCAGAGACAACGTGACCGTACTCGTGCTCGACGTGACCCTGGCGGTCGACGAGATCGAGTCGACTCGACCGAGCGTGCCCACGCCGTGAGCTCCGTGAGATGCAAGACCTGCGGCACCGTCCTTCCTGATGGCGCGATGTTCTGTGGGGAATGCGGCAGTTCCGTGCTCGCCGCGTCTGCGTTGAGCGACACCCAGCACGTGACGCCGTTGCCCGGTCCCGGTTTAGGCGCCGTTTCCGGTCGTCGCGAGGCGGCCGCACCTCCCGCTCGTACGGCAGCGAGCACGGCCGAGGCGCGGGCGAGCTTTCGGCTGGTGTTCAGTACCGGTGAGAGCGTCGTCATTCGAGGACCGGGCTTGATAGGTCGGAATCCGGTGCCCGCCCTGAACGAGCCTCAGCTCGAGATCGTACGAATCGTAGACCCGCAGCTGAGCGTGTCGAAGACTCATCTCGAGTTCGGTATCGAAGACGGCCTGTTCTGGATCAGCGACAGGAACTCCGGCAACGGCACATCCATTTTCGCGTCGAATGACGAACCGGTGGACGCGCTGCCGGGCGAACGGTATGGAGTGGCACGAGGCACGCGCATCCGCATCGGCGAGCAGCACTTCGACATATTCTGAGACTGAGGGTACCTGCGCTCCACAGGAGCTGTTTTGCAGAACCTGTCCACGGATACGGTCCAGTTCGACCCCCTGGGCGTGTGCGAAGGGTCTACTCGGTGCATGCACATGTCTCGACGTCGCTCGACCCGCTCCCGTGACGAGTCCTTGCCGGGTGAAAAACGAGACGATGGCACGGTCGATGTCGAGGTCTCTGTCGACATCTCTGGCGACGATCCGATTGCCACGGACCCTGTCGTCGTCCCCCGCAGGGCCGATCCGCCTCCGAGGCCTCACTTTCCCCTTCTGGGGTCGCTTGCACCGCTCGGCGTTGCCGTCATCGTCTGGTTCGTTCTGCATTCGCCGCTCGCTCTCGTGTTCGCACTGCTCTCGCCGGTTCTGGCCGTAGCGAGTCTCTTTGACGGCAAGGTCAGCGGCCGACGGGCCAGGCGGCGAAACGACGCGGACTTCGTGAGGAGACGCCGCACCTTCACGCGGCGGGTCGAGGCGCTTCACACACGCGAGATCGAGGCGCTCGCGCAGCAGGCCCCGTCCGCGCGGTCGATTTTCGAACGACAGGTCAATGCTTTTACGGCCACGGCGGCAGGGCAGCCGTTGGTCCGCCTCGGCCGAGGTCCGGTGATCAGCGGCATCCGGGTGGAGGGGGTAGCCGACGACGACAATGACGAAACGCGCCGGTTGCGTGCCGACGCGCGTGTGCTGAGGATGGCGCCGGTGCTCGCCCCAGCTCCCGCACGAATCGCGGTCGTCGGGGCGTGGCCGCTCGTCGACGCGCTGGCTCGCGGATACGCAGTGCAACTGGCCGCGGCGATCTCGCCCGACGCAGGGGTATTCCTGGCGAATGCGGAGTCGAAGACCGGGCGCTCCCGCGAATGGGAATGGGCCGAATTTCTTCCTCACTCCGGTGTCGACGCGGTGCAACTCGGAGCGCTCGACGGAGCTCGAAGACCGTTGAGTTCGACGTTCGTCGTGGTCGCAGAATCACTCGACTCCGTGCCGGCCGAGGCGACCGTCGTCATCGCCGTCGAATCCGCCGCCAGGGCCATAGTGCTTCGCCACGCTCGACGCTCGACGCCGTTTCGCATAGAGGGTGAATTCGTCTCGGTCGATCAGGCGGAGGCGCTGTGCGAGAGACTCGCACGGCAGACGAGGAGGGCAGCCCGTGAGGTCTACGAGCTGCCATCGCGGCTCTCGATGTCGGAGCTCGAGAAGCTCTCGGGGCAGCCGGTTGGAGGCGAACGCGTGATGCCGTCGTCGAGCCTCGGGGCGGCGATCGGAGTCGGCGAGAACGGAGAGGTCTTCAGACTCGATCTCGTCGAACAGGGGCCGCACGCGGTGGTCGCAGGCACCACGGGAAGCGGTAAGAGCGAGCTTCTCGTCACGTGGGTGAGCGCCCTGGCGCGCTCCTATGACGCATCGGTGTTCACTGTTCTGCTGGTGGACTTCAAGGGAGGTGCCGCGTTCGACCCTCTGACCGCACTCGACCAGTGTGTCGGACTCATCACCGATCTCGATCCGGGCGGGGCCAAGCGAGCCCTCTCGAGCCTCAGGGCCGAGATCCGATGGCGGGAAAGGATACTCCGCGAGTCGGGAGCACGAGACATCTCCGATGCGCGTCTGGAGGACCGTCTGCCTCGCCTCGTGATAGTCGTCGACGAGTTCGCCGCCATGCTGTCGGAGTTCCCGCAACTGCACGACGTGTTCGCCGACATCGCGGCACGAGGTCGTTCGCTGGGGATGCACCTCGTGCTCTGCACGCAGAGGCCGTCCGGTGTCGTCCGAGACTCCTTGCTCGCCAATTGCGAACTCCGACTGTCGCTTCGCGTGAACAATGCGGCCGACTCGACCGCCATCATCGGAAGTCCCGCGGCCTCGATGCTCTCGCCGGCGCATCGGGGTCGCTGCCTCGTCTCCATCGGCGGGCGGACGCCGGTCAGTGTTCAGATAGCACACACGGATGCCGCGGGAATCGACTCGTCGATGTCGACCGTTACGAGCATCCGAACCCCGTGGTTGCCCGCTCTGTCGCAGGACATCATGCTCGCCGACGTGCCCTCGCCGCCCTCGGGCTTCGCGATCGGGCTGCTCGACCTACCCGACGAGCAGCGACAGCCACCGGCTGCGTACGATCCCGGTGAGCACGGATCTCTGCTGGTTCTCGGCTCGTCGCGGTCGGGTAAGTCGACGCTTCTGACCACGATCGCACACCAGGCGCCGTCGGTGATCACCATCGGCTCGGGGGTCGAAGAGCTGTGGGACTCGGTGCGTGATGTCGTCGCCCTGTGCCGTCGACGTCAGGCGGAGGGAGGGTCGCAGCGGCCGGTCATCGTTCTCATCGACGACCTCGATGCGACGTTGAGATATTTCGAGTCCGAGTATCAGACAGAGCTGGTCTCCGAGCTGACCACGATCCTGAGAGACGGCCATTCGTGCAGCATCACGCTCGTCGCCACGGCCCAGCGATTGGCCGCGCCCCTGACCGCGCTGGCCCCCTTGTTTTCCGAACGCATCCTTCTGAGGTTCGCGAGTCGCCAGGAGTACATCGTCGCCGAAGGCACGGGGAGCCACCACGACCCCCGCCTTCCTCCGGGGGCCGGGCATTGGAGGGGTGCGCGGCTGCAGGTTGCGAGAACGCCGCCCCTGTCGCCGACGCGAATGCCGTCTCCGACGCGGATGGCGCCGCCGTCGCGCCACTCCCGGGATGGTCGTCGACAGCCGCCGCTCCTCCTGCTGGTCGTCGCCTCCCGACCCTCGCTGTACCTCGACCGACAGACGGAGGCTGTTCCGCCGGAGGTCAGGCTCGTCGACGTCGGCGATCGTGCTGCCGTGTCGACCTTTTCACCTGAGACCGATCAGTCGACATGGCTCGTCGGCACGCCGGACGCCTGGGTCGCCGCCTACACCACGTTCGCGGGGCTCCGAAGCCGGATCCCCGTGTACTTCGACGGGTGCACTCTCAGCGATTTTCGCTCGCTGACCCGTCGTCGCGACCTGCCTCCGCCCATGGAGCGCGGTAGAAGCGTGCAATGGCTGCTCACCCCCGATGGCGCGGTCAGCAGATTCGATCTCAGGCGGTGACCCTGATTCGTCCGACGGAAACTCCACCGCCGAGCACCGCGAGGTCGAACCGGCCGAGCAGCGTGTCGACGTCACTGCGGGCGACGGCGCCGGCGCGAACGAGCAGTTCGAGCGCCACGATCGCGGCGGCGCGCAGGCCGCCATCGAGAATCTTCAGTGCGACGGCCACCCCGGATCGGGTCGACATGACCATCACTCCCTCGGCGCCGAGCTTAGCGAAGAGCTGGAGTTCGTCGATGACCAGGGTGTTCTGCTCGTTCGGGGAATCGATCGCCCAGCCGTTCGCGAGCACCGATTCGACGAGCCATGCCGAATCGGCCGTCGCGCCCCGCGCGATGTGAGACACGCCCCGTGCGAGCGCGCGCAAGGAGATCGCGTGCACGGGAGCACCGCACCCGTCGACGCCGGAGGCGGCAATTCCGTCACCGGTCTCCCGCTCTATGACCTCGCGGACGCGCAGCTGCATGGGGTGGGCTGGGTCGAGGTAATCGGTCGTGCTCCAGCCCTGCTGAACGCACGCGAGCAGCATCGCGGCGTGCTTGCCGGAGCAGTTCATATAGATGGGCTGCGCACCACCGCCCGCCCGGATCACGTCATCGCGGGCCGCGCGGTCGCCGGGCCAATCCGGGGGGCAACCGAGGGCCGACTCGTCGAGGGAGGCCAGCCGCAGGATGTCTCGCACGACCTCGACATGGCGAGGCGTTCCGTGATGGCTCGCCATGGAGAGCGCGGTCTGCAGGGGGGTGAGGCGCACACCGGTCTCGCGGACAGCCAGCGCTTGAAACGGCTTGAGGCTCGACCGGGGAAAAACGGGTGCGTTGGCGTCGCCGAGCTCACTCAGCACGTCACCCGAGGGGCCGACGACGACGGCGGCGCCGATGTGACGCGATTCGACGAAGCCGCTGCGCTCGAGAACCGCCAGCTCGACGGCAGCATCGATCGTCACGGCGCCCAGGGGCGCGGCGGGCGCGGCGGCCGCGGATTCCCCGTCGGACGCGGCAGCCGTCATCGGAGGGTAGCCATCGCGTCGTCGATAACCCCGAGGGCGTCGGCGAGGAGTTCGTCGGAGATGGCGAGACTGGGGAGGAAGCGCACGATGTTGCCATAGGTTCCCGCGTTCAGAACCAGAACGCCCTGGGATGCGGCGTAGGACACGATCGCGTCGACAGCTGCGGGGTTGGGCTCCTTCGTCGTCGAACCCGTGCCGGGCTGCACCAGTTCGATCGCGATCATCGCCCCGATGCCCCGGATGTCGCCGATGATGTCGTACGTGGAGGCCAGGGCCTCGAGACCCGTAAGGAGGGTCTGACCGATTCGTGTCGCCTCGGCGAGGAGACCGTCGCTCTCTATCTGCTCGAAGACGGCGACGGCCGCCGCCGCGGCGACGGGGTTGCCGCCGAACGTTCCGCCCAGGCCGCCCGGGAGGGCGGAATCCATGATCTCGGCTCGTCCGGTAACGCCCGCGAGGGGGAGCCCGCCCGCAATGCCCTTGGCACTCAGGACCATATCGGGAACCAGGCCGAAATGCTCGCTGGCGAAGTAGGCGCCGGTGCGGGCCATTCCGCTCTGGATCTCGTCGGCGATGAAGACGACGCCGTTCTCTGTGCACCACTGCTGCAACGCGGGCAGGTAGCCGTCGGCGGGAACGACGAATCCGCCCTCACCCTGGATCGGTTCGACTACGAGGCAGGCGAGGTCGTAGGCGCCGACCGTCTTCTCGAGGTAGCCGATGGTGCGGAGAGCGGCTTCTGCACCGGTGAGGCCGTCGTGGTACGGGTAGGAGTTCGGTGCGCGGTAGACGTCGCCCGCGAACGGTCCGAATCCGGTGGAGTACGGAGCCGCCTTGAAGTTCATGGCCATGGTCAGATTGGTGCGACCGTGGTAGGCGTGTTCGAGAACGGCCACTCCCGTGCGCCGCGTGTATTTACGCGCGATCTTGACCGCGTTCTCGACGGCCTCGGCGCCGGAGTTGACGAGCACCGTCTTCTTGGCGAAGTCGCCCGGAGTGTGCTGGGCGAGGAGCTCGGCGACCCGCACGTACTCTTCATACGGCGTGACGGTGAAGAGCGTGTGTGTGACCTTTCCGAGCTGCGCGGTCGCGGCCTCGATCACGCGGGCAGAGGTGTGACCGACCGTGGTGACCCCGATGCCCGCGCCGAGGTCGATGAACTGGTTGCCATCGGCATCCACGAGGATCGCGCCGTTCGCCCGCTCGATGTAGATGGGCAGGGCGGTGCCGACCCCCACCGGCACGACGGCCAGGCGTCGCTCGTGCAGCGCGACGCTGTGCGGACCGGGGATCGCCGTGACGACCTTGCGCTCTTGGGCGACGGTGTACGAGGAATTCAGCGTGTCAGTCATGATGAGATCGAGTTTACCGTCGCCTCCGACCGCTGCCCCGTTAGGCTGATCGAGTGAAAGCGCAGCATTCCTACACCGTGACCGTAGAGTGGCTTGGAAATCGAGGCACGGGCACGAGTGGCTACCGCGACTACGGTCGTGAGCACCTCATCGGAGCAGAAAGAAAGCAGGCGATCGAGGGCAGCGCCGACCATACGTTCCACGGCGATAGAGACCGGTGGAATCCGGAGGAGATGCTGCTGGCCGCGCTCAGCCAGTGCCACATGCTCTCGTACCTGCACGTAGCGGTGCTGCACGGCGTCGTGGTGACGGGATACACCGACGAGGCGACCGCAAGCCTCGCTCTCGACCGCACGGGTGGGGGACGCTTCACCTCGGCGACGCTGCACCCGAGAGTCGAACTCGCCGATCCGACGCAGGCCGAGCTGGCCAGATCGCTGCACGGCGAGGCGAGCGAGAAGTGCTTCATCGCGAACTCGGTCAACTTTCCCGTGCTGCACGAGCCCGTTCTCGGATGACGACCCGGCACGTCTGGGTGCGAAGGGAGCCGATACCGGCGCCCGACGCGCTTGAACGCGCCGTCGCATCCGTCGCCGGCGTGCCGAGTGACAGAGTCGTGCTCGACTCGCGCTGCGACGACTGCGGCCGGCCGCACGGCAAACCCCGCGTGGTCGTGCCACGAGCGCGCGATGGATCGGAGATCGTCGTGAGCAAGACCTCGGCGGCGGGCATCATCGTCACCGCCGTCTCGATCGACGCCCGCGGTGACGATCTCGGCGTCGACCTCGAATCACTCGTGCAGGTCTCGCGGACGCGCGTCGACGAGGTGGCCTTCGCGGATGCAGAACGCGACCTCATCGACGATGAGCCCGACCAGACCCGCACCCTGCTGCGCACCCGCCTGTGGTCGCGCAAGGAGGCCTATCTCAAGGCGACCGGGCGCGGTCTGCGCCTCGACCTGACGACCGTCGACCTCGCATCCGGCATCGTGCCCGGCGCGGTCATCGTCGACGTGCCCCTAGACGACCCGTCCCTGGTGCTCACCGTCGTGATGCTCGGTCATGAGCCCGTCGCCGCCCTGCTCATCGACTAGCACCCGCCACACGAGGCGCGCTCAGCTCGGCAGCACCGGCAGGCGCTTTGTGAAGAGCCAGCTCTCGAAGAGGTCGTCGAGGTCGACGGCGCTGCGTTCGCGGGCGTGCAGGTAGAAACCCTCTGTCGTGACGTTGCCGTAGCGGTTCTCGGTGGCCCAGGAACTGAGAAGTTCGAAGAAGGCGTCGTCTCCGATGGTCGTGCGCAGCGCGTGAAGGGTCAGGGCGCCCCGCTTGTAGACCCGGTCGTCGAACATCAATTCGGGGCCGGGATCGCCGATCGCGAGGTCTTGTGCGAGATGCGACAACCTGCCCCAGTGCTGGTGCGCGAGCCTGTCTGCCGTCGGCCCGCCTGCCTCTTCCGACCACAGCCATTCGGCGTAGCAGGCGAAACCCTCGTGCAGCCAGATGTCCTTCCACGTCGTCGCGGTGAGGCTGTTGCCGAACCACGAATGCGCGAGCTCGTGGGCGATGAGCCTCTCGGAGCGCCCGAGCCCGTCGATGTGGTTCTTGCCGAAGACGGCGAACCCGTGCGCTTCGACGGGGATCTCGAGGTTGTCGTCGGTGACGACCACCGAATACTCGCCGAAGGGGTACGGGCCGAACGATCGCTCGAAGAGGGCGAGCATGCGGTGCTGGTCGGCGAAGTCCTTTTCGGCGCGAGCCATGAGGTCGATCGGCGCGAAGACGCTCTGCGCCACCGGCAGACGGGCGAGCACGACCTCGCGGTAGGCCCCGATCTGGATGCTGGCCGAGTAGCTGGCCATCGGCTCGACGGTCTCGAACGTCGACGTCGTGCGGCTCGCCCGTCGCACCCGGGAGATCAGGCGGCCGTTCGCCAGGACCGAGTACGACGACTCCGCAGTGATGCGGATGCGATAGGAGGCCTTGTCGCTCGGATGGTCGTTGCAGGGAAACCAGCTCGGCGCGCCCGAGGGCTGCGATGCGACGAGCACACCGTCGCTGAGTTCCTCCCACCCGAGTTGGCCCCAGACGCTCCGCACGGGGCGAGGCGACCCGCCGTAGCGCACGGTCACGACGAACTGGTCGCCTGCCCCGATGGTGCGGGCAGGGGTGATGGTGAGTTTGCGCGCGGATTCGACGAGCTTCGAGGGTGCGATGCCGTCGACGCTCACGCGGGTTGCGACGAGGCCGCAGAAGTCGACACTGAAACGGCTCAACTCGTGCGTCGCCGTGGCCGTGATGACGGCGGTGGCGGCCAGCCGGTTGTTCGCGACCTTGTAGTCGAGGTCGAGGTCGTAGTGCGAGACCGTGTAGCCACCGTTGCCGCTGTACGGAACGTAGGTGTCGCCTATGGTCAGAGACCCGTGACTGGGGTGGGAGCGTGAGTGCGGCATGGGGTCGCTCAAGTATTCCACGGGGCGATGGGGTTGCCGGTCCACCGGCTGGCGACCGGAACGGTCTCGCCGCGCATCACGAGCGATGCTGGTCCCACCGTTGCGCCGTGGTCGATTCGCCCCGCGGGCAAGATGACGCTGTGCGGGCCGAGGGTCGCTCCGGATGCGATCACGACTGTATCGAGCGACATCACGCGGTCGTGAAACAGGTGCGTCTGCACGACGCAGCCGCGGTTCACGCTCGATCCGTCGCCGAGTTGCACGAGATCGGCCTCGGGAAGCCAGTAGGTCTCGATCCACGCTCCGTGGCCGATGCGGGCGCCGAGCGACGCCAGCCACAGCGCGAGGGCGGGCGTGCCCGTCGCGGCGCGGGCGAACCACGGTGCCGCCACCATCTCGACAAACGTGTCCGACACCTCGTTGCGCCAGATGAACGACGACCACAGCGGATGTTCGGTGGCCCGGATTCGGCCGACGATCGTCCACTTGGCGACGGTTGTGACGACTGCCGCGACCGCGCCTGCCGCAAGCATGACCAGGCCCGACAGCGCGATCGTCCAACCCAGGCCGAGCTGGATGTGGAGCAACTCGAGTGCGAGGAGGACGCCCAGGCCGATTGCACCGGTGATCATGACGGGCACGAGCCGGCACAGCTCCCACAGGGCGCGTGCCACCCTCAGCGACGTCGGCGGTTCGTAGGTTCGGCTCTCGTCGAATTCGGCGACGGCACGGCGCAGTCGAACCGGCGGGTTGCCGAGCCACGACGACCCGGACTTGGCCTTGCGCGGCGTCGCCGACAGTACGGCGACGAGCCCGTTCTTCGGAACGGTGCGGCCGGGGCCGGTCATTCCACTGTTGCCGAGGAACGCCCTCCGGCCGATCTTCGCCTCGTCGATGCGCATCCAGCCGCCGCCGAGCTCGTACGACGCGACCATCGTGTCGTCGGCGAGGAAGGCATGGTCGCCGATGGTGGTCATGGCGGGAAGGAGCAGCACCGTCGACGCCTCGACGTTCGTGCCCACCGTGGCGCCCAGGAGCCGGAGCCATACCGGGGTGACCAGGCTCGCATAGAGCGGAAAAAGGAGGGTGCGCGACTGGTCGAGCAGGCGCTCGGTGGCCCAGACCTGCCAGCCCACGCGCGATCGCACAGGGTAGTGACCCGGCGCGAGCCCCATGCCGAGAAGGCGAACGCTCACGACGACGAGCGCCGCGAAGATCAGGCCCGCGGCCACCGTCGCGAAGGGAACCGATGCCAGGGCCCTCAGGGCGAGTTCACCGAGCGAGGCCGAACCGCGCACCATCGCGCCGGTGACCAGGGCGCCGACGGCGAGCGCGACCAGGGGCAGCAGAGACAACAGCACCGAGCCGGCCCCGTAGGCGACGACCCAGACGGATGCGCGCGGCGGCCGCTCGGCGGGCCAGCCCGGGCGGGCCTTGCCCATGCGCTCGGCTGGGGAGCCGGCCCAGCGTTCGCCCCCGGGGACGCGGCCGAAGACCGACGAGCCCGCGGCGATCTCTGCGCCCCGGCCGACCCGAGCGCCCGGCAGCAGGGTGCTTCGAGAGCCGATCGTCGCATCCGCACCGATGGTGACCGTGCCGACGCGCAGAACGTCGCCGTCGATCCAGTAGCCCGACAGGTCGACCTCCGGCTCGATCGCGGCCCGCGCGCCGAGTGTGAGCATTCCCGTGACCGGCGGCAGCGAGTGCAGGTCGACGCCCTCGCCGACCGTCGCGCCCAGCGCCCGCGCGTAGTAGGAGATCCAGGGTGCACCCGCGAGGCTGGCGGCCCCGACGAGTGCGGCGACCTGTTCCGCCAGCCAGAGGCGCAGGTGCACCCGGCCGCCTCGGGGATAGGCGCCGGGTGCGACGCCACGCAAGAGGAGACGCGCGGCGACGACGGAGACGGCCATGCGACCAAGGGGTGTCACGAAAACAAGGAATGCGCCGACGAGCCACCACCACGAGACGGAGGGAAGCCAGTCGATGCCGGCGATGCCGCTGAGGAGCGCGTTGGCGGCGAGCAGGTAGACGCTCCAGCGGGCGCCGACGATGAGGTGGAGCGGAATGCCGAGCAGAGTCTGTGCCCACTGCATGGAGCGCGGTGTGGGGACGACCGTGCGCGGCTCCGTGGCAGCGCTCGGAACCCGTGCGTCGAGTTCGGTCGCCAGCGCGCCGATGCGCGGATGGTCGTAGATGTCGGAAACGCGCGCCTCGGGAAAGCGCGAGCGGATCATGCTCGTGAGCTGGGCGGCGGCCAGGCTGCCGCCGCCGGCCGCGAAGAAGTCGTCGCGTTCGTCGGTGACGGTGCTGCCGAGAACGTCGGCCCATAAGCCGGCCAGCCATCCGGCGGTCTCGCCGAGCTGGGCCGCCGTGGCCGCAGGGCCGGCACCATCTGCGGATGCGAGGGGCCAGGGAAGCGCCGACCTGTCGAGTTTGCCGGAGATGCGGGTCGGAATGGACTCGATGACGGCGAGGGCGGGAACCAGGGCGGCCGGCAGCTCTTCGCGGAGCCGCGTCACGGCTGCGGCGCGGTCGAAGTCGCGCTCAGAGATCGTCGCCTCGAGAGCGAGATAGCCGACGAGAACCTGATTGCCCGCGGCCGTTGTCTGCACCACGGCGGCCGCCCCGGCGACGCCGGACAGGGCCTGCAACGCCGCCTCGATCTCGCCGAGCTCGATGCGCCGGCCGCCCAGCTTGACCTGGTCGTCGGCACGGCCCTGGAAGACGAGTCCCGCACGCTCGAAGCGCACCAGGTCTCCGCTGCGGTAGGCGCGGGGCCAGCCGAGGCTGGGCAGCGCCGCGTACTTCTCGGCGTCTTTCGCCGGGTCGAGGTAGCGGGCGAGGCCCACGCCGCCGATGATGAGCTCGCCGACCTCGCCCTCGCCGACCGGGTTCCCGGCCGCGTCGACGACGGCGAGATCCCAGCCGTCGAGAGGGAGCCCGATGCGAACGGGCGTCGATCCGTCGAGAAGGGCGCCGCAAGCGACGACGGTCGCCTCCGTCGGTCCGTAGGTGTTCCACAGTTCACGCGCCGGTGTGGCCAGTCGCGTCGCGAGCTCGGGCGGGCAGGCCTCGCCCCCGAAGATGAGCAGGCGTACGTTCTCGAGCGACTCCGCAGGCCAGAGTCCCGCCAGGGTGGGAACCGTCGAGACGACCGTGATGCCGTGGGCGATGAGCCACGGCCCGAGGTCGGCGCCCGAACGCACGAGGGAGCGGGGCGCGGGCACGAGGCACGCTCCGTGCCGCCAGGCGAGCCACATCTCCTCGCACGACGCGTCGAAGGCCACCGAGAGCCCCGCGAGCACCCGGTCGCCCTGGTCGAGCGGCTCGCTCTGCAGGAACATCCGGGCCTCTGCGTCGACGAACGCGGCGGCAGACCGATGGGTGACCGCGACCCCCTTGGGAACACCTGTCGAGCCCGAGGTGAAGATGATCCACGCGTCGTCGTCGGGGGTGGGCGAGCCGACGGTGGTGATGGTGCCCGTGCCCGTGCCCGTGCCCGTGCGCACCGGCTCGACTGCCACGCTCGCGCGCGAATCGAGGCGCCGGGTGCCGTCGGCCGAGGTGCGCGGCACGATCGCCCCGTCGGCGCCGATGAAGCCCACGACATCCGCCTCGCCGAACACGAGCTCCGCCCGCTCGTCGGGGTCGTCGGCATCGACCGGAACGTAGGCTGCGCCGAGCGCCAGCACGGCGAGGATCGAGATGTAGAGGGTGCGATCGCCTGACGGGATGCGGATGCCCACCCTGTCGCCGCGCCGCACGCCGGCGATCGAGAGTGCCACGGCGGCCTGCGACACGAGTCGCACCAGCCCGCGGTAGCTGATCGATCCGTTCGCGTCGGCGAGCGCGGCCGATTCCGGATGCCTGGCGGCCGAGTCGCGCAGGATGTCGACGAGGGTTCGCGGGGGCGGTGTTCGTTCGCTGCCCAGAAGGAGTCCGCGGCCAGCGAGGGAGTCGGTCACGGAAGTCTCCTGGGGTTTCGATCGCCGCATGCCCACGCGGCGATCGAACTCTAGGGTTTCGAGGTGGACGAGAGGTTAACGAGCTCGGCGGTAACGGAATCGCCCGCCGTGCAGTTAGCTAGGGATGTGTCCACACCACCCACCCCCGTTGTGCAGCGACTCGTCTTGATCGTCGCCGTGCTCTCCGCCTTCGTGGCGTTCCTCGACGGTACCGTCATCACGGTTGCCCTGCCCGCCATGACGCGCGAACTCGGCGGCGGGATCGTGACCCAGCAGTGGGTGATGGACGCCTACCTCATCACCCTCGGCTCGATCATCCTGCTGGCCGGCTCCCTGTCCGATGCATTCGGGCGCAAGAAGGTGCTGTTCTGGGGCGTGGTGGGGTTCGGCGTCGCGTCACTGATCTGCGCTGTCGCGCCGACGGCCGGCGTGCTCATCGGGGCGCGGGCGCTCCAGGGCGTCGCGGGCGCGCTTCTGGTTCCGAGCTCGCTCGCACTCATCCTCTCGACCTTCTCCGGCCCCGCGCAGGCGAAGGCGATCGGGTCGTGGACCGCCTGGACGAGCACGGCGTTCCTCGCCGGCCCGCTCATCGGCGGCCTCCTGGTCGACCTCGCCTCGTGGCGCCTCGTGTTCGCCATCAACGTCGTGCCGATTGCCGTGACGCTCTTCTTTCTCGCCCGACTTCCGCATGATCGGCCTGCTGCGGTCGGCGCGCGTGTCGACGTGCTCGGGGCCGTGCTCGGCATCGTGGGACTCGGCCTTCCGGTCTTCGCCCTCATCGAGCAGTCCAATTTCGGGTGGACGAGCCCGGTCATCGTGATATCCGCAGTGGTCGGAATCGTGTCGTTCGTGCTCTTCATCCTGCACGAGCGACGAACGACGCAGCCGATGATGCCGCTCTCGCTTTTTCGCGTGCGCAACTTCTCCGTGGGCAATGTCTCGACGCTCTTCATCTACGGCGCCCTGTCGCTCGGTACGTTTCTTCTGGCCGTCTTCCTGCAGCAGGTGGCCGGATACTCGGCCACGCTGGCTGGCCTGAGCATGCTGCCGACGACCATCATCAGCATCGCCCTCTCGACGCAGGTCGGTCGGCTGGCAGGCAGACACGGTTCCCGACTCTTCATGTTCGTCGGTCCGATCATCGGCGGCATCGGCTTCTTCCTGCTATTGCGCATCTCCTCTTCTGCCGACTACTGGAGCGAGGTCTTTCCCGGCATCGTCGTATTCGGCCTGGGCCTGACGATCACCGTCGCGCCGCTGACGTCGGCCATCCTGGGCTCGATCGAGCAGGCTCGGGCGGGCATCGCGTCGGCCGTGAACAACGCCGTCTCGCGCGTGGCAGGTCTTGTCGCAGTGGCGGCCGCGGGTCTCATCGTGGGTTCGAACCTGGATGTCGCCGGCTTCCACCGGGCGGCGATCGTCACGGGCGTGCTCCTGGTCGCGGGAGGCATCATCTCGGGGATCGGCATCGTCAATCCGCGCCGGTCGGATCTGAGTGAGAAGGCGCCGACGACCCCTCCCAGCCGCTGAACAGGAAGATGTTGCGCAGATAGTCCAGACTGGATGCAGATCGTTCACTCTTTTTCGCGCGCCACGTGCCGCGCGTTCTCGTCATCTTCCGTCATTCTGTGAGGCCCACCCGTGCGCAAACTTCCCGTCATCTTCGCCGTCTCGGCGCTCGCCCTGACCCTCGCGGGCTGCGCGGGCTCGCCGTCGCCCAGTTCGACGCCCGACGGCGGCGCGACCGCGGCGCCCCAGGCCGAGGCCGGATCGTGCACCGAGACGCCGAGCGGTGACGCCTCGGACTCGGTCGAGGTGACCGGAGACGCCGGCTCGATCGCGTCGGCGACGTTCGATTCGCCCGTCGACATCGATGCGACCGAGCGCACCGTGCTCTCTGAGGGCGACGGCGAGAAGGCGAACATCGGCGACTTCGGAATTCTCAACTTCACCCTGTTCAACGGCACGTCGGGCGACGAGGTCTTCTCGACCTACGACGAGGGGTCTGCCTCGCTCAGCATGGTCGTCGACGCCACCCAGTTTCTTCCGGGCCTCGTCAAGGGTGTCGAGTGCCTGACCGGCGGGTCGCGGATCGCCGTCGCCGTTCCGGCATCCGAGGGATTCGCCGAAGCCGGCAATCCCGCGCTCGGGATCGCGGCCACCGACCCGCTCGTCTTCGTCGTCGACCTCGGACAGGTGCTCTCGGTGAGCGACCCCGACCAGCTCAAGGCGAACGGCGCCGTACAGCCCGTCGTCGACGGGGTGCCGACCGTCGCCGATGCCGAAGACGGCACCCCGACCGTCACGATCCCCGACACGGCTCCGCCGGCCGAGCTCACCATCACCGTGCTCAAGAAGGGCGACGGCAAGGTCGTCGAGGCCGGGCAGCCCTCCGTGGTGCAGTACCAGGGCAGCGTCTGGGGAACGAAGACCGTTTTCGACCAGAGCTGGGGCAAGACGCCGTTCGCTGTTCAGCCCGGCGGAACGGTCGAGGGCTTCGAAGCGGCGATCTCCGGCCAGACCGTAGGATCCCAGGTCATCGTCTCCATCCCGCCGGCGCAGGGCTACGGAGATGCGGGCCAGCCCGACGCCGGCATCTCCGGCACGGACACCCTGGTCTTCGTGATCGACATCCTCGCCGGCTAGGCAGGGGCGCAGGTGCGAGGATGAGTACGTGAAACGCGTAGTCATCCTCGGTTCTACCGGCTCGATCGGTATTCAGGCCCTCGACGTCGTCCGCTCCAATCCGGAACGGTTCGACGTGGTCGGCCTCGGCGCCGGGCGAAATCGAACGTTGCTCGGCGAGCAGGCTACGGAGTTCGGCGTTGCGGATACCGCGCTGGGCGCCGATGAGGCATCGCAGCTCGTGAGAGACGTCGATGCCGATGTGGTGCTGAACGGCATCACCGGCTCGGTCGGCCTCGGCCCCAGCGTCGCGACGCTGAAGGCCGGGCGCGTGCTCGCCCTGGCCAACAAGGAGAGCCTCATCGTCGGCGGCGAGCTGCTGAAGGCCCTCGCCGAACCCGGTCAGATCGTTCCCGTCGACTCCGAGCACTCCGCGATCGCCCAGGCGTTGCGTTCCGGCACACCGGAGGAGGTGGAGCGGCTGGTTCTCACCGCGAGTGGCGGTCCGTTCCGGGGGCGCAGCCGCGAGTCGCTCGTGGATGTCACGCCGCGTGAGGCCCTCGCGCATCCGACCTGGGACATGGGACTGGTCATCACGACCAACTCGGCCACGCTGGTGAACAAGGGGCTCGAGGTGATCGAGGCGCACCTGCTGTTCGACGTGGCCTACGGCCGCATCGACGTGACGGTTCATCCCCAGTCGATCATCCACTCGATGGTCGAGTTCATCGACGGCTCCACAATCGCCCAGGCCTCGCCGCCCGACATGAGGCTTCCCATCTCGCTCGGCCTCGACTGGCCGAACCGCGTGCGCGGAGTCGGTCGTCCGCTCGACTGGGCGACCTCGCAGACGTGGACCTTCGAGCCGCTCGACTCGGTGGCCTTTCCGGCCGTCGACCTGGCGAAAGAGGTCGGGCGTGCCGGGGGCAGCTACCCGGCCGTCTTCAATGCGGCCAACGAGCAGGCGGTCGCGGCGTTCCACGCCGGTACCATCGGATTCCTCGACATCGTCGACACCATCCGCAGCGTCGTCGAACAGCACGACGCATCCGGCGAGATCACCCTCGAGTCGCTCGCCGCAGCTGAAGAGTGGGCCAGGCGCACGGCCGATTCACTTCTCGCGCGATGACCGCGCGCACTGATTCCGCGGGTTGACCGTGCGGGCGGACTGTCGGGTGCAGCACGGCCGGCGTTCAGCCAAAGGCCAGCGGGCACCTCACAGCGCGCTGTAACGTGTGCACGTGGATACGGTTCTGCAGTTCATTCTCGGCGTGCTCGTCATCGTCGTGGGCCTCGCCGTCTCCATCGGCCTGCACGAAATCGGGCACCTCGTGCCCGCGAAGCTCTTCGGGGTCAAGGTCACGCAGTACATGATCGGCTTCGGTCCGACACTGTGGTCGCGCCGTCGCGGCGAGACGGAGTACGGGCTGAAGGCCATTCCCATGGGCGGCTACATCTCGATGATCGGCATGTTTCCGCCCGCCAAGGCCGGCGGGCCGGTGCGCACCGCCAGCACCGGATTCTTCAACACCCTGGT
Source organism: Agreia sp. (assembly GCF_964263775.1). NCBI lineage: Bacteria > Bacillati > Actinomycetota > Actinomycetes > Micrococcales > Microbacteriaceae > Agreia > Agreia sp. The sequence continues at coordinate 22,325 of NZ_CAXVWM010000007.1, forward strand.
GCAGGATGCGCGCGACGTGAGCGCCGAGACGATCGGCGACGACGACGCGCGGTCGTTCTACCGGCTGCCGGTGTGGAAGCGCATCATCATCATGGCCGGTGGTCCCGCCATGAACTTCGTCATCGCTATCGTGGTCTTCGCCGTGGTGCTGTGCGGATTCGGCATGTCCACGACCACCATCGGGTCGATCAGCCAGTGCGTGCTCCCCGCCACCAGCGAGCGGCAGACGTGCGAGGCATCAGACACCCCCGGGCCCGGCGTGACGGCCGGCTTCGAAGAGGGAGACATCATCACCGCGATCGACGGCGTCTCGGTGTCCAGTTGGGACGAGTCGACCGCGATCATCCAGAAATCGCCCGATAAGACACTGAGCGTCGACGTGCAGCGGGCTGGCCAGAAGAAGACGCTCACGGTGGTGCCGCTGCTCGCGGAGCGCTACGAGCAGGATGTCTCGGGCAACACAGTGCTCGGCGACGACGGCCAGGCGATCACCCAGAAGGTCGGCTTCGTGGGCATCGGACCGAAGCAGGAGCTCATCCGGCAGAGCCCGGCTGCCGTGCTGCCGTTCATGGGTGAGAACATCGCCAACGTCGTGAACCTCATCGTGCACCTGCCCCAGCGGCTCGTCGACGTGGCGAACGCCGCCTTCGGGCCGGGGGAGCGCGACCCCGACGGCCCCATCAGTGTTGTCGGGGTCGGACGTGCCGCCGGGGAGATCGCCAGCATCGAGCAGGTGCCGCTCGGCTCGAAGGTGGCCAGCCTGCTCGGGCTCGTCGGTTCACTCAACGTGGCCCTCGGTGTCATCAACCTCGTGCCATTGATGCCGCTCGACGGCGGTCACATAGCCGGAGCGCTGTGGGAGGGCATCCGTCGCGGATTCGCCACGCTGTTCAAGAGGCGCGATCCCGGCCCCGTCGACACCGCGCGGCTCATGCCGCTGACCTTCGGGGTCGTCATCGTTCTGGGCGCCATGAGCGCACTGCTCATCTACGCCGACATCGTCAAACCGATCAACCTCTTCGGCTGATTGCGCCGGGCACCGGGCGGGTACTCCCGGGGGAGTACCCCGTGATGCCGCGCCCGGCCGACGCGCCCCGCGGCGAGCGCTCGCTAGCATCGAGAGCATGACCCTGCCGCGTGCGCCCCACGAGCCCCCTGAATGGGGTCGAAACGAATGGGGCGGGCCGGCGGGGCGCCCGGGCTGGGGCGGGCGGGCGGGCGATGCACATCGTCATCTCCACGGCCCGCGTTCCGGATGGCGGGGAGCCTACGGGGTCGGCCCGCGGGGCCCCTTCCTTCCCCCGCAGGCCCGGCTCTGGTTGCCGGTGATCGTCTCGCTCGTCGCCCAGCTCACGATTGTCGCCACGCAGCTCGCGACCTCGCCCGATTCAGGCTCGTCGCCCCTGATCGCGTTCGATTTTCTCTGTGCGATGCTCGGCCCGGTCGCCCTGATCTGTGCTCGCAGGTTCGCAGGCCCCACGGTCGCCGCAGTGAGCGCCATCGCGGTAGCCGACGTGCTGGTCGATTCCTCGATCGTCTCCGCGTACATCGCGGTGTTGTTCGCCGCAGCCCTCGCGGTTGTGCGCGGCGCGGGTGTGTGGGCGGTGGCCTCCGTGACCACGGGCTGGGTCGCCGGGTTCGTGGGAGCCGGCCTTCTCGGCATCCGCTGGGAGCCGGTGCCCGTGGTTTTGCTGACAGCCGGGATCGTCATAGCCCTCGGATTCGGCTCATCGATCCGGACCCGGCGCGAGCGCTTCGCTCAGCTGCGGAGTCTTCAGAGCCGACGTCGGGTCGACGCAGCACAGCAGGAGCGGGTGCGAATCGCCCGCGAGCTGCACGACGTGCTCGCCCACTCGTTATCGTCGATCAACGTGCAGGCGGGAGTCGGACTGCACCTTCTCGAGTCGCAGCCCGACAAGGCCGGCGAGGCGCTGGCCAGTATCAAGGCGACCAGCAAGCAGGCGCTCGACGAGGTTCGTGACGTGCTCGGAATCCTGCGGGGCGACGCGACGAGCGAGCCGCAGGCTCCGCGGATTCCCGAGGCCGACCTCGGCAGTCTGCCCCGGTTGGTCGAGAACATCCGCTCAGCCGAGCTCGAGGTCGAGTTCGACTCGCGTCTTGCCACGGCGCCATCGGCGGCCGTGCAGCTCGCCCTCTACCGTATCGCCCAGGAGGGCCTCACGAATATCGTTCGGCACTCCGGCGCGACGATCGCCCGCGTCGAGTTGCGCGAGACCGACGACGGCGTCGTGCTTCGCGTGACCGACAATGGCCGGGGAGTGGCCGTCGATGTCGGCGCCGTCGCCGGCAAGGGCCTGCTCGGCATGCGCGAGCGCGCCGAGCTGCTCGGGGGTCATCTCGAGGCCGTCACCGTCTCGCCGCACGGGTTCGCCATCACTGCCACGATTCCCCGTTCGGCGAGATCCACCCCGAAGTCGGCACCCCCCACATGATCAGAGTCGTCATCGCCGATGACCAGCAGCTCATCCGCGCCGGGTTCTCGGCTCTCCTCGCGAGCGAGGCCGACATCGACGTCGTCGGCGAGGCCGCCACGGGCTCCGAGGCCGTCGACCTCGTGGCGCGACTGCGCCCGGATGTCGTGCTCATGGACATCCGAATGCCTGACGGCGACGGCATCTGGGCAACCGGGCAGATCGTGGCAGACCCCCTGAACGCGGCGACGCACATCGTCATCGTCACGACCTTCGAAATCGACGAGTACGTCGTCGACGCCATCCGCGCGGGTGCGTCGGGTTTTCTCGTGAAGGACACCGAGCCGGTGGAACTGATCCGGGCGGTGCGCGTCGTCGCGCGAGGCGATGCGCTGCTGTCGCCGGGTGTGACGAAGAGGCTTCTCGAGCGGGTCTCCGGCGGCCTGTCGGCGGTCCTCGACACCCGCGCCCTTTCGGTGCTCACAGACCGGGAGCGCGAGGTGCTCACTCTGGTCGGCCACGGGCTGACGAACGAGGAGATCGCGACGAAACTGTTCCTCAGCCCCTTCACGGCCAAGACGCATGTGTCGAGGATCATGCAGAAACTCGGCGCCAGGGACCGTGTTCAACTGGTCGTCACCGCCTACGAGACCCACCTGGTGCGCACGGGGTGGAACGCCGGGTAGCACGGCCCCGGCCTCGCCCCTTCTGGCGACGCCTACACTGAAGAGGTGGCTGCTATCAATTTGGGAATGCCGAAAGTGCCTGAAACCCTCGCACCTCGGCGCAAGTCCCGTCAGATCAAAGTCGGCAAGGTACTCGTAGGCGGTGACGCTCCCGTCAGCGTGCAGTCGATGACGACCACGCCGACACCGAACATCAACGCGACCCTTCAGCAGATCGCCGAGCTCACAGCATCCGGATGCGACATCGTTCGCGTCGCCGTGCCGAGCCGCGACGACGCCGAGGCCCTTCCGATCATCGCGAAGAAGAGCCAGATCCCGGTGATCGCCGACATTCACTTTCAGCCGAACTACGTGTACGCCGCAATCGACGCGGGCTGCGCGGCCGTGCGGGTCAATCCCGGAAACATCCGCAAGTTCGACGACCAGGTCGGCAAGATCGCGGCCGCCGCGAAGGCGGCAGACGTATCGATCCGCATCGGCGTCAACGCGGGTTCGCTCGAACCGAGCATCCTGCAGAAATACGGAAAGGCGACCCCGGAGGCCCTCGTCGAGAGCGCCGTCTGGGAGGCGAGCCTCTTCGAGGAGCACGACTTTCACGACTTCAAGATCTCGGTCAAGCACAACGACCCGATCATCATGGTCAAGGCCTACAGACTTCTCGCAGAGCGGGGCGACTGGCCCCTTCACCTCGGCGTGACCGAGGCCGGGCCCGAGTTCCAAGGAACGATCAAGAGCGCGACGGCCTTCGGCATCCTCCTCTCCGAGGGAATCGGAGACACCATCCGCGTGTCGCTGTCGGCACCGCCCGCCCAGGAGATCAAGGTGGGACTGCAGATTCTGCAGTCCCTCAACCTGCGGGAGCGCAAGCTCGAGATCGTCTCGTGCCCCAGCTGCGGGCGCGCACAGGTCGACGTCTACAAGCTCGCCAACGATGTGACCGACGGCCTCGAGGGCATGACCGTGCCCCTTCGCGTCGCCGTCATGGGCTGCGTCGTGAACGGACCGGGCGAGGCCCGCGAGGCCGACCTGGGCGTCGCATCCGGCAACGGAAAAGGTCAGATCTTCGTCAAGGGCGAGGTCATCAAGACCGTGCCCGAGGCCGACATCGTGGCCACGCTCATCGAAGAGGCGAACCGCCTGGCCGCAGAGATGCCGCCTGCCGACACCTCAACGGGCAGCCCCGTCGTCACCGTCGGGGCCCGATGAGGCTGAAGCCTCTGTCGCCCGCCGAGATGGAGAGGGCCGGCACGATCGTGCACGCCATCGAGTCGTCGTACTCGGCCACGGTCGTGGGGCAGGTGACGCTGCGTCGTGCCCTTCTGGTGGCGCTCGTCGCGGGCGGTCATGTGCTGCTCGAGAGTGTTCCCGGGCTCGCGAAGACGACAGCGGCCACGACGCTGGCCCGGGCCATCCACGCGCAGTTCACGCGCATCCAATGCACCCCCGACCTGCTGCCGAGCGACATCACGGGCACCCAGGTGTACAACGCCCGTACCAGCACGTTCGAGACCCAGCTCGGGCCGGTCCATTCCAACTTCGTGCTTCTCGACGAGGTCAACCGATCGAGCGCCAAGACGCAGAGCGCGATGCTCGAGGCCATGCAGGAGCGTCAAACGACCATCGGCGGCACGGTGTACCCGCTGCCGGAGCCGTTTCTCGTGATGGCGACGCAGAATCCCATCGAGCAGGAGGGCACGTACCAGCTGCCCGAGGCGCAGATGGACAGGTTTCTGCTGAAGGAGATCATCGACTACCCCACGATAGAGGAGGAGCTCGAAGTGCTGCGACGCCTCGATGCCGGGGTCTTCGACGCGGCGAGCCAGCACGAGGGGTCGGTCTCGCTCGACGACGTGCTCTTCGTGCAGGATGCCGCCTCGCGGGTCTACGTCGACGACGCGATCCGCAACTACATCGTCTCGATCGTCTACGTGACCCGCAATCCCCTCAACTACATCGGCGAAGAACTCGCCGGCTACGTCGAATACGGCGCGAGCCCCCGGGGCACGATCGCATTCATGCAGGCCGCGCGTGCGCTCGCCCTGCTGTCGGGCCGGGCACACGTCGTGCCCGACGACGTCAAGGCCATCCGCCACGCCGTGCTGCGACACCGGGTGATACTGAACTTCGAGGCCGACGCGGAGGGCGTGCGAGCCGAGGCCGTCATCGACGCGGTCTTCGCGTCTGTGCATACGCCCTGAGCCCGATGGACAGCCTCCTCGTGCGGATCAAGTCGCGGATGTTCATCCACGCGCATCGCAAGGCGCTGCACCTGCTCGACGGAGAGTACGGCTCGCTCGTCACCGGGCGCAGCATGGACTTCGAAGACCTGCGCAGCTACGTGGCAGGTGACGAGGTGCGCGACATCGACTGGAAGGCGACGGCCCGGCACGGCTCCACGCTGGTCAGGCGCTACACCGCACTTCGCCGCCAGACCGTTCACTTCGTGCTCGACACGGGTCGAAATCTGGCCGCTCACGCGGCCGATGGCGAGCCGAAGAGCGAAGTCGCGCTCACGGTCGTCGGCGTTCTCGGCTACCTCGCGGTGCGTCACGGCGACGACGTGTCACTGATCGCAGGCGACTCCGAACGCACCGTCAGGCTGCCGGCCCGCTCGAGCGAGAATCACCTCGAACGCGTTCTGCGGTCGATCGACTCGGCTCACGGGCTCGACGCGCCTCCCAGTGACCTCGACCGCACGCTGCGACTGGTAGCCCGCACCGTGCGCCGGCGGGCCATCGTCGTCGTGGTCACCGACGACGCGGTTCTGGGGCCACAACAGACGAAGCTCGTGCGCAGGCTGCGCGCCCAGCATGAACTGGTCTGGGTCACCGTGGGTGATCTGGATCCGCTCCGGCTCGCCGGGGCCGTCGCCGTCGACGACGGCTGGGCGGTTCCCGAGGCGCTCCGCGCAAACCGTCGCCTCACGGCAGAGCTGACCCGCTCGATCGACGACGGGATCCGGCAGCGGCAGTCGATGTTCGACGACCTCGGCGTCTCGCATCGCCGCATCGGGCGGGTCGACGATGTGATGCCGTCGCTTCTGCACCTGTTGAAGGCACGCTCGAATGCCTGACACCGAACTCGTACCTCCGATCGGCTACGGCTATGGCTGGCTCGTCATCGGCATCTTGATCGTCGTGCTCGTCATCGCCACGATCCTGCTGATCCTCGTGGTGCGAGCGCGCGGTCGCGACGCGTCGCCGCAGCCGATGCGGACCGGGGGCCTGGCCGGCGTGAAGGCCGAGTACCACGAGAGGGTGAGCGGGATCGAGGCGGAGTACGTCGCCGGCAGACTGTCGGTGCGCGCGGCGCATCAGCGCCTGAGCGCCGTCGTCCGAGGTTTCGGCCAGGCCGTCAGCGGTATCGACGCCCCGATGATGACCCTCACCGAACTGCAGGGCACAGCGTTGCCGACGGTCACAGCCGCGGTCGCCGAGTACTACCCGGCGTCGTTCGAGTCGGCGGATCGCAGTGAGATCTCGTCTGCCGTAGTACAGGCGAGGCAGGTGATCGAATCGTGGGGCTAGCCAACGCCTGGATCCTTCTCGGGCTCGTACCCGTCATCGCCGCCGTCGTGGTTCTGCCCCGGGTGCTCCGACGACGACGGCGAACGGATGCCGCGGTTCCGGTCGCGCACATCGGTCGGCTCACGCGCCTGCCGGGCTTCGTCGCGGCCGTGACGAGGATGCGATTGACCACGACCGCCGCCATCGTGCTGGTCGGCATCCTTGGGGCCACGGCGGCCCTTCTCGCCGCCCGCCCCATCGTCACATCGACCGAGAAGCCCGCCACGTTCACCCGCGACGTCGTGCTCTGCCTCGACGTCTCCGGGTCGATGACCGACGTCGACATCGACGTGCTCGCCCGATTCACCGAACTCTCCGAGGGATTCGAGGGCGAGCGTCTCGCGCTCGTCATCTTCAATTCCTCCGCGGCCCAGGTCTTTCCGCTCACCGACGACTACGACTACATCGCCCAGCAACTCGAGGCGGTGCGCTCGAGCCTCGACGGCACGGGAGAGTTCAGCGATGCGTTCGGCGGAACGCTGACGGGCGAGGGAGCGTCGCTCATCGGCGACGGGCTCGCCTCGTGCGTGCTCGCGTTCGATCGAACAGGCGAGCAGCGGTCGCGCTCCGTCGTGCTGGCCACCGACAACGACATCAACGGCACTCCGATCATGACCGTCGACGAGGCCGGCGCGTTCGCGGCGTCACGCGACGTGCGGGTCTACGGCATCGACCCGAGCGTGGCGAAGGCGGGCGACTCCGACGATTCGGCAGAGTTTCAGCGGGTCGTCGACTCGACCGGGGGCGAGTACTTCGTGCTCGAGTCGGCCGACACGGTGCCGACGATCGTCGACAGCATCGAGGCCACCGAAGCCGCCCTCGTCGACGAGAAACCAAAAGTCGTCGTCACCGACCAGCCCACGCTGCTGGCGGTGCTCGCCACTGTGCTTCTCGGCGGGCTTCTCGTGCTCGTCTGGAGGGCCCGGCTGTGAGCCTCTCTCCCGTTCTTCCGCTGCCTCTGCTCATCGCCGTGTTCTCCGTGCTCGCGGCCTTCGTAGTCTGGCAACTCGTGCTGCGCGAGAATCGGCCCCGACGGTTGTCGTGGTCGCTGCGGGGCGCGATGGTCGTTCTCGTGCTGGTGATCGCCTTTCGCCCGGGAGTTCCGGGCTACGGCGGTGCCGAGGCGACGACGGAGACCGACGTGTTCTTCGTCGTGGACACCACCACGAGCATCGTGGCAGAGGACTACGCCGGCGAGAGGCCGCGACTCGACGGCGTGAAAAGCGACATCGCCGACCTGGTCGAGTCGTACCCGGGTGCGAAGTTCGCCCTGCTGACATTCGACAGCTCGGCGGTCCTCCGAGTGCCGCTCACCTCCGACGCGACCGCCATAGCGAATGCCGGTGAGGTTCTGGCACCCGAGATCACCAGCTACTCGGCGGGAAGCAGCGTCGCGCAGGCGAAAGATCTGCTCGCCTCGACCCTGCAGCGGGCACACGAATCCGAACCCGAACGTTCGCGCGTCGTCTACTACTTCGGCGACGGCGAGCAGACCTCGTCGTCGCCGGTCGAGAGTTTCGACGAGTCTGCGCCGCTCGTGAACGGAGGACTCGTCTTCGGGTACGGCACGGAGGCCGGGGGGCCGATGCGCGTTCAGACGGGATACTACGACGACGACAAAACCGACGACGGCTACGTGACGCTCGACACGGGCTCCGAGGCCCGCTCGTCGATCGACGAGCAGAACCTGCGCACGATCGCCGACCAGCTGGGTATCGACTACGAGCATCGCGGCGCGCCGGGCAACCCGCCCGTCGCCCCGGCGGGTTCCTCTTCGACGACATCCTCCTCCGACGGGACCGCCCGCGGCACGGTGGAGCTCTACTGGATTCCGGCCGCCGCGCTGGTGCTGCTCGCCGCGGCGCAGGCCGTCACGGTACTCCGTCGACTCCGTGATCTTCGCGTCGCCGGCGGCAAGCACGGGCACGACGAATGATGCGCCGACGCACGAAGGCCGGCCTCATCGCGCTTCCGGGCACGGTGATCGCCACGGTCGTCGCGGTGAAGCTGATCGGCATGGTATTCGTCGCCGGACAGGTCGCTGCGGCCTATGAGCGCGAGGACTTCGCCTCTGCAACATCGCTGGCACGATGGCTGACCGTCGTCAACGTCATCGAACCGTGGAAGGCGCACCTCGCCGTCGGCGACGGCCTCGCGGGCCAGGCGCTCGATTCGGATGCGCAGCTCGAGTTCGAGCGGGCCCTCGGGCTCGCCGCCCCCGAAGACCAGTGCCCGGTGCGGGTCAACCTCTCGCTCGTGCTGGAGCGACAGGGCGACGCGGTCGTCGAGGGCGACCCGACGAGCCGAGATGAGGCATCCGCGTTCTACGATGAGGCGCTCGAGGTCATCGACGAGGCCGATGAGTCGTGCCGGCGGCCGCCGAGGAGCGGCGAAGACGGCACCGATGACGAGCTGTCTCAGACGAAGCAGCGGTTGTCGGAGAAGAAGGACGCCCTGTCGGAGCCGTCGGAAGGCGAACTAGAGGCCGACGACGGCCAGCCGAAACCCGACGGGTCACCGAGCGACGCCACCGTCGAGCAGCTCGAGGAGAAGCTCCGTGACGCCGGCCAGGATCGCAGCGACCAGCAGACCGCCGAGCGCACCCCGGCCGACCCGGACTACGTCGAGAAGCCGTGGTAACTTCAGGCCCTCGTATGTTTGACCGCGCAGAACACAGGCAATTGTGAAGTTGCGTCGCTAGTTTCATGAATCTTGCCGTAAACCCTCCGGGGCCCGACACAGGAATGTGACTCTCATCAGCTCGTTACGCACCCCGTCATCCATCGCCCCGCGACACGGTCGCCTCGGCAACCGCTCCAGCGTCTGGGCCGTCCTTCGAATTCTCGGCATCGTGACGGCCGTGGCGCTCGTGAGCACGGTGTCGATCGCGGCCATCGCGGTCAATGGGCTCGCGTCGACGGTGCAGGCCAACACCGTGACCCTCGGCAACGAAAAAGAGGTGTCGCAACTCGTCGATGTGGGGGCCATCGAGGGCGGTGTCAATGTGCTGGTCGTCGGCAGCGACACACGCATCGACCAGCTCACGACGGAGGGCGACGACACGGAGGGCGCCCGCAACGACGTCACCATGCTCCTGCACATCAGCCAGGACCACCAGAACGTCAGCGTCATCAGTTTTCCCCGCGACACCATGGTCGACATGGCCGAGTGCACAGATCCCGACACCGGCGACACCTACGAAGAGACGTCGTACCAACAGCTCAACACTGCCCTCGGGCGAGGCGGGCAGCGCGGTGGCCTCGGCTGTGTCGTCGCGACCGTCGAGCAGATCACTGGCCTGACGATTCCCTACGCCGGGGTCATCTCGTTCGATGGCGTGGCCGCGATGACGTCGGCCATCGGCGGTGTCGACGTGTGCGTGTCGGAGCCGATCGACGACGATTACAGCAACCTCCACCTCGAGGAGGGAAACCACACGCTCTCGGGAGACCAGGCGCTCGCCTTCCTGCGCACCCGCGAGGGAGTCGGCGACGGAAGCGACCTGGCGCGGATCAGCTCCCAACAGGTCTACCTGTCGGCGCTCGTTCGCAAGATGCTTTCCGACGGAACGCTCTCCAACCCGGTGACGTTGTACACTCTCGCCAACGCGGCACTCAGCAATATGTTCCTGTCTACCGAGCTCGGCAAGGTCGACTCCATGGTCTCCATCGCGAAGGCGCTGCAGGGCGTGCAACTCGACAAGGTGGCGTTCCTCCGCTACCCGGTCGCAGAAGATCCCAACGATTCCAACCGCGTGGTGGTCAATGAATTCGACGCCGAGATTCTGAACGCGGCACTCCTGAACGACACCTCGCTCGACCTGAGCCAGGTCGCGACGGCCGATTCCGCGACAGCGGCCGACGGGTCGAGCGACGAGCCGGCCGTCGATCCCGCCGCTGACCCTGCGACCGATCCGGCGGCAGACCCCGCGGCGACGACGACACCGGATGCCGGGGGAGCCACCGTGCTGCCCGACTCCTTCACGGGCCAGACCGCAGCAGAGGTCACCTGCTCGGTCGGCAACTGACCGGCGCTGTCGGGTCGACACGTCGCCGATCAATAGACTGGTGGGCGTGTCAGTTCGCCTCAGCAACTATTTCCTCCGTACCCTCCGCGAAGATCCTTCCGACGCAGAGGTGGCGAGCCACCGCCTCCTCGTGCGCGGCGGCTACATCCGCAGGCAGGCCCCGGGCATCTTCGCGTGGCTTCCCATCGGCCTGCGCGTCAAGGCGCGCATCGAGAACATCATCCGAGAAGAGATGACGGCGGCCGGCGCGCACGAGGTGCACTTTCCGGCGCTGCTTCCCAAGGAGCCTTACGAGGTCACGGGACGCTACACCGAGTATGGCGACGGCATGTTCCGACTGAACGATCGGCATGAGGCCGGCTACGTGCTCGCCCCCACCCACGAAGAGGTCTTCACCCTGCTGGTCAAAGACCTGGTGAACAGCTATAAAGATCTTCCCCTGTCGATCTATCAGATCCAAGACAAGTACCGCGACGAGGCGCGTCCGCGCGCGGGCCTGTTGCGCGGGCGCGAGTTCACCATGAAAGACGCCTACTCGTTCGACGTCACCGACGAGGGTCTCGAGGCGTCGTACCAGGCGCAGCGCGCGGCCTACGAGCGCATCTTCTCCCGCCTCGGCCTCGAATACGTGATCGTCAAGGCCGACGCGGGAGCCATGGGGGGCTCGAAGAGCGAGGAGTTCCTGCACCCGACTCCCATCGGCGAGGACACCTTCGTGCGCAGCGCCGGCGGGTACGCGGCGAACGTCGAGGCGTTCACCACGACGCCTCCTGCGGCGCGCCCGTACGACGGACTCACCCCGCCCGACGTGCACGACACTCCCGACACGCCCACCATCCAGACGCTGGTCGACGTCGCCAACGCAGATCATCCGCGGCCCGACGGCCGCTCTTGGACGGCTGCGGACACGCTGAAGAACGTCGTGCTGGCCCTCCGCAACCTCGACGGCAGCCGCGAGCTGGTCGTGGTCGGGCTGCCGGGCGACCGCGAGGTCGACCTGAAGCGCGCCGAGGTCGCGTTCGCGCCGGCCGAGGTCGAAGCCGCCGTCGAGAAGGACTTCATTGCGAACCCCGGGCTGGTCAAGGGCTACATCGGCCCGTGGTCGGTCGACGGGCCCGTTCTGGGCACGACGGCGGCCACAGGCATCCGCTACCTGCTCGACCCGCGCGTCTCGGATGGCAGCGGCTGGATCACGGGCTCGAATCAGCATGGCCGGCACGTCTTCGGGCTCGTCGCCGGGCGCGATTTCGCCTGCGACGGCACGATCGAAGTAGCCCAGGTGCTGGCCGGTGACGAGGCGCCCGACGGCTCCGGCCCGGTCGAACTCGCCCGCGGCATGGAGATCGGGCACGTGTTCCAGCTCGGTCGCAAGTATGCCGAAGCCCTCGGGTTGAAGGTTCAAGACGAGAACGGCACGCTCGCCACGGTGACGATGGGTTCCTACGGCATCGGCGTCACCCGGATCCTCGCGATCATCGCCGAGCTCAACAACGATGCCAAGGGACTCATCTGGCCCAAGGCCGTAGCTCCATTCGACGTGCACGTCGTGGCGACCGGCCGCGACGCTGCAGTCTACGAGACCGCCGAGACGATCGTCGAGGCGATCGAGGCATCCGGGCTCGACGTTCTCTACGACGACCGGCCCAAGGTGTCGCCCGGCGTCAAGTTCGGCGACGCCGAACTCCTCGGGGTTCCGACGATCGTGATCGTGGGCCGCGGCGCCGCCGACGGCGTCGTCGAGCTGTGGGACCGCGCGTCGGGTGAGCGCACCGAGGTGGCGATCCCAGAACTCGTATCCCGCCTGCGCTGAATATCAGTGCGCGGTACCGCGGAGCTGATCCGTCGGGTAAATTGGTCTGTTGGACCTGACGCCATCCGCGTCAGGGGACCACGAACTTAATACAGAAGGAGGCCGGGTTATGGACATCGACCTCAGCGTGCTCAGGCTCTTGGAACGCGAGCGGGACATCCCGTTCGACGAACTGGTGGCAATCATCGAACAGGCGATCATGACCGCCTACATCAAGCACACGACTCCCGTTTTGCCGGTGGATGCGCCGAAAGACACCCCGGCGCCGGTCGCCGCCACAGCCCGGGTGCACCTCGACCGCAAGAGCGGACACGTGAGCATCTATGTGCCCGAGCTCGACGACGACGGGGCCGTGATCGGCGAGAGCGAAGACAGCCCGAGCGACTTCGGTCGAATCGGAGCGTTCGCGGCGAAGCAGGTCATCAACCAGCGGCTGCGCGACATCGCAGACGACGCGGTGCTCGGAGAGTTCAAGGGGCGCGAGGGCGACATCGTCGCGGGCATCATCCAACAGGGTCCGAACCCGCGCATGATCCACGTCGACCTCGGAACGATCGAGGCCATCCTTCCCCCCGAAGAACAGGTGCCCGGCGAGGACTACTCGCACGGCTCGCGAATCCGGGTCTACGTCACGAGCGTGTCGAAGGGCACCAAGGGTCCGTCGATCACGGTGTCGCGCACGCATCCCTCGCTCGTTCGAAAGCTCTTCGCACTCGAGGTTCCTGAGATCGCATCGGGTGCCGTCGAAATCGTGTCGCTTGCGCGCGAGGCCGGTCACCGCACCAAGATCGCCGTGCGCGCCACCGAACCCGGTATCAACGCGAAGGGCGCCTGCATCGGAGAACTGGGTCAGCGGGTTCGAGCCGTCACCAGCGAGCTCGGCAACGAGAAGATCGACATCGTCGACTTCTCGACCGACCTGCCCACCTTCGTCGCGAACGCGTTGTCACCGGCGAAGGTGTCGAGCGCATTCGTCATCGACGAGTCACTGAAGGCCGTGCGCGCACTGGTTCCCGACTATCAGCTGTCCCTCGCCATCGGCAAAGAGGGGCAAAACGCCCGCCTCGCCGCGAAGCTCACCGGCGCCAAGATCGATATCCAGCCCGATTCGGTGATGGACGAGGCCTGAGGCCGATCATCACGGGGATCGATTCGGCGGAGGTGTAGTATGGAACCCGTAAGAACGTGCGTCGGTTGCCGCGCGCGTGCCGATCGATCCTCACTTCTGAGGGTCGTCGCCCGGATTCCAGTCGTGGTCGTCGATGAGACGGCCGTCCTGCCCGGTCGGGGCGCGTGGGTGCATCCTCGCATCGAGTGCGTCGAGAAGGCGCAGGCACGCAAGGCCTTCGGTCGGGCGTTGCGCATCACAACCGCACTCGACACGTCTTCCGTTCTCTCATTTCTCGAGCGGCAGGCAACTCATCCATCAATCCGCAGACATTCAGTTTCTACAGAACAGGCTGAAACGTACATCGTGACCAACTAATGAGTGACAACTAATGAGCGGCTCCAAATGAGCCCCGCGCACAACTAATGGTCTGCCCCTGTTTGGGAGCGGATCCCAGACAGGAGAATTGTGGCTGCAAAACCACGCGTACACGAAGTCGCCGCCGAGCTCGGCGTCGACAGCAAGCTAGCCCTCGCGAAGCTGAAAGAAATGGGTCAGTTCGTCAAGGGCCCCTCATCGAGCATCGAACCGCCGGTCGCACGTCGCCTGAAGGAAGCCCTTCTCGCCGACGGTGCCGGAAGCGCCGCCGCATCGGCGCCCGCGCCCGCCAAGTCCGCCCCCTCGGCCGCTCGCCCCGGGGGAGCACGCACGACGGCGACGCCCGGTCCCGCACGCCCGGCGGCCCCGGCCCCGGCCGCGCCCACTGTCGAGACGCCCTCGCCCGCTGCCGCTCCGGCAGCCCCGGCTGAGACCCCCGCCGCGGCTCCCACCCCGGCGCCGGTTGTCGAGACGAGCCAGCCCTCCGCGCCCGTCTCCACGGGCGAGACCGCTCCCGCCGGTGGCGCACCACGCCCGGGAGCCCCGCGCCCCGGCAACAACCCCTTCGCAAGCCAGCAGGGCATGCAGCGTCCGGGCGCACCGCGGCCCGGCAACAACCCGTTCGCGAGCCAGCAGGGCATGGGAACGGGCGCACCCCGCGCCGGAACCGGCGGAGGCTCGACCGGTGCAATTCCGCGTCCGGCTGCTCCCCGTCCCGGCGCACCCCGTCCGGGCGCACCGCGTCCCGGCGGCGCAGGCCAGGGCGCACGCCCCGGTGGATTCGGCCAGCGTCCCGCAGGAGCCGGCGGCGGATTCCGTCCCGGCGGCGCGGGCGGTGCGCGTCCCGCGGGCGGTGGCTTCCAGCGCCCCGGCGGCGCTCCGGGAGCGACACCCGGTTTCGGTGCCCCCCGTCCCGCGGGTGGCGGCGGTCGCGGTCGTGGACCAGGCGGCGGCACGGCCGGAGCATTCGGTCGTGGCGGCGGTCGTGCCAAGGCACGCAAGTCGAAGCGCACGAAGCGGGCCGAGTTCGAGCTGCGGGAAGCCCCGTCGCTCGGCGGCGTCAGCGTTCCCCGCGGCGATGGTTCGACGGTCGTGCGACTGCGCCGCGGCGCATCGATCACCGACTTCGCCGACAAGATCGACGCGAGCCCCGGAAACCTCGTGACAGTGCTGTTCCATCTCGGTGAGATGGCGACGGCCACGGAGTCGCTCGACGAAGCGACCTTCGACATCCTGGGCGAGGAGCTCGGCTACAAGATTCAGATGGTCTCCCCGGAGGACGAGGATCGCGAGCTGCTGAGCGGCTTCGACATCGACATCGACCAGGAGCTCGAAGACGAGACCGACGACGACCTCGAGATCCGTCCGCCGGTCGTCACCGTCATGGGCCACGTCGACCACGGTAAGACGAGGCTCCTCGACGCGATCCGCAGCGCCAACGTCGTTGCGGGCGAGGCCGGAGGAATCACCCAGCACATCGGCGCCTATCAGGTCTCGGCCGAGCACGAAGGCATCGACCGCCGCATCACGTTCATCGACACCCCGGGCCACGAGGCGTTCACCGCCATGCGCGCCCGTGGTGCCCAGGTCACAGACATCGCCATCCTGGTCGTCGCGGCCGACGACGGCATCATGCCGCAGACGGTCGAGGCGCTCAACCACGCCCAGGCGGCCAACGTGCCGATCGTGGTCGCGGTGAACAAGGTCGACAAGGTCGGCGCCAACCCGGCCAAGGTGCGCCAGCAGCTCACCGAGTTCGGCCTCGTCGCAGAGGAGTACGGCGGAGACGTCATGTTCGTCGACGTGTCGGCACTCAACAACGTCGGCATCACAGAACTGCTCGATGCCGTGCTGCTGACCGCCGATGCCGGCCTCGACATGCGGGCGAACCCCAACAAGGATGCCCGTGGCGTCGCGATCGAGGCGAAGCTCGACAAGGGCCGCGGCGCCGTCGCGACCGTGCTCATCCAGTCGGGAACGCTGCACGTCGGCGATCCGATCGTCGCCGGAACCGCGTACGGAAAAGTGCGCGCCATGCACGATGAGGATGGCAACACGGTCACCGAGGCCACGCCCGCCCGCCCCGTGCAGGTGCAGGGACTCTCGACGGTGCCCCGCGCCGGCGACACCTTTTTGGTCACCGAAGACGACCGCACCGCCCGGCAGATCGCCGAGAAGCGCGAAGCCGTCGAACGCAACGCACTGCTCGCCAAGAGCCGCAAGCGCATCTCGCTCGAAGACTTCACCCGTGCACTCGAAGAAGGCAAGGTCGAGTCGCTCAACCTCATCATCAAGGGTGACGTCTCCGGTGCCGTCGAGGCACTGGAGGAGTCGCTGCTCAAGATCGAGGTCGATGATTCGGTGCAGCTGCGCATCATCCACCGAGGTGTGGGTGCCGTCACTGAGTCCGACGTCAACCTCGCCACGGTCGACAACGCGATCATCATCGGGTTCAACGTGCGTCCCGACACGAAGGCGCGCGAGCGCGCCGCCCGTGAGGGCGTCGATGTGCGGTTCTACTCGGTCATCTACTCCGCTCTCGAAGACATCGAGAACTCGCTCAAGGGCATGCTCAAGCCCGAGTTCGAAGAGGTGCAGTCGGGTGTGGCCGAGATCCGCGAAGTCTTCCGCTCCTCCAAGTTCGGAAACATCGCCGGCGTCATCGTGCGCAGTGGAACGATCACGAGGAACGCCAAGGCGCGGGTCATCCGCGACGGCATCGTGGTGGGCGACAACCTCGCCATCGAATCGCTGCGTCGCTTCAAAGACGACGTCACCGAGGTTCGCACGGACTTCGAGGCCGGTATCGGTCTCGGCAAGTTCAACGACATCCAGATCGGCGACGAGATCGAGACCATCGAGATGAAGGAGAAGCCGCGCGTCTAGTCCCCACGGACTGTCGACACCGCAGCTTCTGACGAGAGAACGGAAAGCACCATGGCTGATCCCGCACGCGCGAGAAAAATGGCGGAGCGAATCCAGGTCATCGTCGCGAAGACGCTCGAGCGGGGGGTGAAAGACCCCCGCCTGGGCTTCGTCACCATCACCGACGTGAAGGTGACGGGCGACCTGCAGCACGCATCGGTCTTCTACACGGTGTACGGCTCAGACGAGGAGCGCGCAGACAGCGCGGCCGCCCTGAAGTCGGCCACGGGAATGCTGCGGAGCGAGGTGGGCAAGAACATCACGGCCCGCCTCACTCCGAGCCTGGAATTCATTCCGGATGGCATCCCCGAGAACGCGCAGCTCATAGACGGCCTGCTCGCCGAGGCGTCGAAGCGCGACGCGGACACGCTGACGCAGGCTCGCAAGGCCCAGTACGCCGGCGACGCCGATCCCTACGTCAAGCCGAGGCAGCTGGGCGACGACGAGCCCGACGAGTTCGATGGTGACGAAGAAGACGACGAGCCGGTGACGACTCCGCGTCACTAGGGGTTTTTCACCCGGCGTCAGAGACGCTCGAAGACAGCGGCGACTTCCTCGACTCCGAGGAAGTCGCCGCTTGTCTCTACCCGGTGCACGAGTTCTGTGAGTGCTGCATTGATCGGCGCCGCCAGTCCCACCTCCCGGGCCGCCCGAACCACCGCACCGTTGAGAAAATCGATCTCGGTCGGTTGACCCCGTGTGATGCTCTGCAAGGTCGAGCCCGAATTCGGGGTGTCGCCCATTTGCGCGGCCATCACCCGTGGAAGAGCGCGGCCGATCGCGATCGGCGCGATGGAGAAGCCGCGGAGCAACTGCTGGTTCAGTCCCTGCAGCGAGGCGAAGTGCACGCCGGATGCGAATCCGATGCGTACGGCCTCGCGCATGCTCGAGGCCACGATACGACCGAGCATCGGATGCCGCAGGGTCTCCTGGGCGGACAGGCCGGTGATGGCCGGCATCGCGTTGACCTGGTTGACGATGAGCTTCGACCACTGCGCACCCCGGAAATCGGTGATGAGCCGTGTCGGCATGGCCCCGCCGAGCACCGACACGACGCGTTCAGCGACGTCGCGGCGTTGTGGATCGTCGACGCCGATGAAGGTGGGGCCGGCCGCCGTGACGTCGACGAGGCCGGCTCGACGGTAGTTCGCGGCGTAGAGGGCGATCGCGCCGATGACGGGGGAGTCGGGCAGCAGGTCTTCGGCGACGCGCACCCCGTCGAGTCCGTTCTGCACGATCACCGCGGGAACGCCGGCCAGGCGATCGGAATTGTCTGTGATCGCGCGGCCTGCGTCTTGGGCCTTCGTGCAGACGAAGGCCAGCTCCGGCGTCTCGGTGAGCCGTTCCGATGCGCTCGGGCGGGCCAGGTGCGTGCCCCAGCCGCCGCTGAGGGCGAGACCGTCTGACTGCAGGGCCTCGAGCTGCGCGCCGCGGGCGGTCACAGAAACCTCGTGTCCTGCCCGGTCGAGCAGGGCGGCGATCGTGCCTCCGATTGCCCCGGTTCCGATCACGACGATACGCACCCGTTCAGCCTAACTTCGTGGCAGCGCGAGACCGGCAGAGGTCGTCTCCACGAGGCCGTCGCGGATGAGCCCGGCGACGGCCCGCTCAAGTTGCGCGGCATCGGGCCAGAGCTCGCGCACCGCCCGAAGGTCGACGCCCACGGACTCGTCGCTTCGGCGCAGCAGCGCGAGCACGAGGCCCCTGACCTGCCTGTCGGATCCCGCGAACTTCTTCTGCACCACCTTCTTCGGACCTTCCGTCTCGGGGAAGCTGGCCCGCCTCCACGCGCAGGCGTCGCGGATCGGACAGATCGAGCAGTCGGGGCGCCTCGCGGTGCAGACGATGGCGCCGAGCTCCATGATGGCCGCGTTGAAACGGCGCGCGTCGAGATGGTCGACGGGCAGCAGCTCGGTCATGGCCGCGAGGTCACGGCGCGCGCTCGGCGGGCCGGCGTCATCTTTGCCCAGCACCGAGCGGGCGATGACGCGACGCGTGTTGGTGTCGACGACCGGATGCCTGTGGCCATACGCGAACACCGCCACGGCTCGCGACGTGTAGTCGCCGATGCCGGGGAGCGCACGCAGCTCATCGATGTCCTGCGGAACGAGGCCGCGGTGGTTCGCTGTGATGGCCGTGGCGCACGCGTGCAGGTAGAGGGCGCGACGCGGATAGCCGAGCGACTGCCACGCCCGCACCGCCTCGCCCGACGAAACGGCGGCCAGGCGCGCGGGCGTCGGCCAACGATCCAGCCATTCGGCGAGGCGGGGAATGACCCGAGCCACGGGCGTCTGCTGCAGCATGAATTCGCTCACGAGGATACCCCAGGGCGAAAAGTCGGCCGCCCGCCACGGGAGATTCCGGCCCTCGACGGCGAACCAGTCGATGAGGGATCGAGCGTAGACGCTCGTCTCGGCACACGGCTCGGGCGGTGCGTCGCCGGCGGCGTTCAGGGTCACCCAAACAGCCTAGTTCGATAGAATCTCGTGGTGTCCACAGACCCCGCAGCGCGTCGCTCGTTCTTCGATTCATTGGCCCAGGAGATCCTTCACAACTACGGCCGCGGGCGGGCGGTCGTCGCGGTCGACGGCGGCGTGGCAGCCGACGAGTTCGCCTCTGAACTGGTGGCCGCCATCGCGCGCGCGGGCCATTCCGGCGTCAGCGCATCCATCGACGATTTCGTCACGCCCCGATCGACGCGCGGCGACGAAGCGCACACAGCCCAGGCCTATTTCGCCGCGCGTTACGACTACGCGACCTTCCGTCGCGTGCTGGTCGATCCGTTCCGCCAAAACGGCGGGGCGGCGTACGTGACGGCCGCGTTCGATGAGCAGGCCGACCGGGCGATCGAGCCGGTGTGGCGCACCAGCCCGGCCGACGCCGTCCTCGTCGTCGCGGGACCGTTTCTCTCCCGCGCAGAACTGCGCGGCGTCTTCAACTACACGGTCTTCCTCGAGACGCCGGCCGTCTCAGACGACGGAGTGCGCCAGGACGCCCTCCAGCTCTACGCCGGCGTCGCGGAGCCTCGGTTCGCAGCCACGGCGATCGTCGACACCACGACGCCCGATCTTCCGCGTCGGATCTTCGCCGACAGCTGCTGACCCTGAGGCGCGCGCCCGCCGTCTAGGCTTGGCGAGTGCCCGATCCGTTCACCCGACCCCGAGCCGAGCCGTCGACCCGCAGCGGCATCCTGCTCGTCGACAAGCCCGGCGGCATGACCAGCCACGACGTGGTGTCGGCCGCCCGACGCCTCGCGGGTACCCGCAAGGTCGGGCATGCCGGCACCCTGGATCCGATGGCCACGGGGCTTCTCGTGCTCGGAATCAACAGCTCCACGCGGCTTCTGACGTTCGTCGTGGGCCTCGACAAGGAGTATCTGGCGACGATCCGTCTGGGCGAGGCCACGACCACCGACGATGCCGAAGGACAGGTGAACTCGAGTGCGGCGGCCGGCATCGTGACGGCGCTCCGACAACACGAGATCGACGCACGAGTCGACGAACTCACGGGCGATATCGAGCAGACGCCGAGCACGGTCAGCGCCATCAAGGTCGACGGCAAGCGCGCCTACGCGCTGGCGCGCGAGGGCATCGACGTGCAGCTGAAGCCTCGCCCGGTGACCGTGAGCGAGTTCGAGGTGCTGTCTTGCACGCCGGCGACCTCGGCGACCGGCGCCGACGTTCTCGACCTCGCCGTTCGCGTCGTCTGCTCCTCGGGAACCTACATCCGCGCCCTCGCACGCGACCTCGGCCGGTCCCTCGACACGGGCGGACACCTGACGGCGCTCCGACGAACGCGCATCGGCCCCTTCACCGTCGACGCCGCCGCCGACCTCGACACGGTCGTCGTGGCCGACGCCCTGCTGTCGCCGGCGCACGCGGCATCCGAACTCTTCTCCACGCTCCACCTGAGCGACGAACAGAGCATCGACCTCGGGCACGGCAAACGGCTCGCCCTCCGCGATGCGCCGGATGAGACGGGCCCCGTGGCCGCGATCGCTCCCGACGGCCGCCTGGTCGGCCTCGTCGGGGTGTCCGCCGGCGCGGCGAAGATCCTCGCCAACTTTCCTGCCGACGAGCCGCAGTCGGGGCCGGTCGAGTCGTGATCGAGTGGTTCACCACCGTGCAGGTGGCCGTCGCGGTGATCGCGGGCGTGCTCTGCCTGGCCCTGGGATTCGCCGCACGGAAGCCGGATGACATCACCCTGGGCGCGACCGCCCTCGTCGAGTTGCTGCTGATCGCCCAGCTCGTCACGGCGATCATCGCCCCCGCGACGGGCAACGAGCCGAAGGGCGACGTGCTCGAGTTCTACACCTACCTGGTCTCGGCGCTTCTGCTGCCGCTTGCCGGGGGGTTCTGGGCGCTCGTCGAGCGCAGCCGCTGGAGCACGGTCGTGCTCGGAGTGATCTGTCTCGCCATCGCCGTGATGGTCTACCGCATGAACGTCATCTGGCTGGTGCAGCTCGCGTGAACAGGCGCGTTCCGCGCCCGGTGCACCGGTAAACTGAATCGGCCATGGCACAGGATCTGACAGTCACACAGCGCACCGGCCGCTCCTCGGGAGCCGGACGAGTGCTCATCGTCGTCTACGGCATCCTGGCCCTCGGGGCCACCGGCCGATCGTTCGTTCAGATCGCCGGTCTCATCCGCGACTCCGAGCCCGTCTCGCTGGCATACTGGCTCTCGGCTCTCGCGAGCGTCGTCTACATCGTCGCCACAATCGCCCTCATCGCGCCCGGCCGAACCTGGTACCGCATCGCGTGGTCGACGATCACGTTCGAACTCGTCGGCGTTCTCGTCGTCGGAACGCTGAGCCTGACGCATCCCGAATACTTCGCCCGGCCGTCGGTGTGGTCGTGGTACGGCAACGGGTACCTCTTCATCCCCCTCGTTCTGCCCGTCATCGGCATGCTCTGGCTGCGCGCGCACCGGCCGGTTCGCGACCGATCGGGCGCCCCATCGTGAAGATCTTCACCGACCTCGCGTCCGTGTCGATCGAGAAAGCGCGCTCCGCGGTCACGATCGGCAAGTTCGACGGTGTGCACGCCGGTCACAGGGCCGTCATCCAGCAACTCCTCGATGTCGCCGACGACAACGCGCTCGAGAGCGTCGTCGTGACCTTCGATCGACACCCTCTCGACCTGCTGGCACCGGGCAGCTGCCCGGCCACGCTCGTCGGCACGGAGCGCAAGCTCGAATTGCTGTCCTCGACCGGAGTCGACGTCGCGCTCGTGCTCGCATTCGACAGGGCGTTCGCCGATCAGACGCCGGAGCAGTTCGTCTCGCGAATCCTGGTCGATGCGCTGCACGCCGGCATCGTCCTCGTGGGCCGGGATTTTCGCTTCGGAGTGCGTGGCTCGGGAGACGTCGACGAGTTGCGTCGGCTCGGCGAGCTGCACGACTTCACCGTGCGGCTGATCGACGACGTTCGGCTCGAGGGGGAGCGTCGAGTATCGTCGACCTGGATCAGAGAACTGCTGCGCGAGGGCGACGTGGAGGGCGCCGCGGGATTGCTCGAACACATTCCGACCGTGCGCGGTGTCGTGGTGCATGGCGCCGCCCGCGGTCGCGAACTCGGATTCCCCACGGCCAACCTCTCGCCTGAGTCGCAGGGACTCATTCCTGCCGATGGTGTGTACGCCGGATGGCTGACCGACGAGGGTGTGCGCCACCGCGCCGCCATCTCGGTGGGTAATAATCCCACCTTCACGGGCGTGCCGCAGAAACAGGTCGAGGCGTTCGTTCTCGATGCCGATCTCGACCTCTACGACCACGTCGTCGATGTCGAGTTCACCCACCGCATACGGGGCATGGTCAAGTACACGGGTGTCGGGCCCCTGATCGCGCATATGAATGACGACGTCGTGCAGGTTCGCCGGCTTCTCGCCTGATTCCCGGCACCGGGGCCAACGTAGGTTCAGACCGAGCGGTAGATGAGCGCCGCGGCACCGATCAAAGGTCCGTCGGTGTCGAGTCCCGTGGGAAGCACCTCGACGCGGCGGGCGTAGTCGAATCGCGAGTAGCGGTCGATCCCGGTGCGGATGATGTCGAACAGGTCGGGTGTGACTCGGGCGAAACCGCCGCCGATCACCACGAGTTCCAGATCGAGAAGGGTCGACACGGAGGCGATGGCGCGCCCGATGGCGGTTCCGCTTCGGGTGACGGCGGCAACGGCGATGCGGTCTTTCTCCGCATAGGCCCGAGCGAGGTCTTCGCCGGTGAAGCCCTCGAAACCCCGCGCCTGCGCCCAGGCGACCGTGTGCGGGCCGGCGGCGATCTCCTCGAGCGTGCACGGCGCATCCACATCGGTGAAGCCCGGCACCTCGACCTGTCCGATGTGTCCGGCATTCCCCGAGAATCCGGCGACCACGGCGCCTCCCGAGATGACCCCGCCGCCGACGCCCGTCGACACGATCATGCCCATCATGTTGTCGCGGCCGCGGCCGGCGCCGACCCAGTTCTCGGCGAGGGTGATGCAGAGGCCGTCGAGTCGCAGCACGGCCGGAACGTCGTGACCGAGTTCACGTGCAACCCGTGCGACCGTGTCCCGCAGCGGAAAGTCGCGCCACACCTGCAGGTTGACGGGGGAGACCAGCCCCTTCTCCCGGTCGATGGGGCCCGCGGCGCCGATTCCGATGCCGCGAATCGACATACCCGCCGGGAGCACCCGGAGCGAAGACGCAGCCACCGTGCCGACGGCGTCGGCGAGTTCTTCTGCGGAGCGGTCGCGGCCAGTCGGATGCCGGAAACGACTGCCATCGACGAGTGTTCCGGTCTGGTCGACGAGGGCCGATTCGACCTTGGTTCCGCCGAAATCGACGGCGAGCACGACGCTCGCGGAATCTGCTCGTGGATCGGCGGTCGACGCGGTCGAAGTGGGGCTCTCTGCTGGCACCGAACCAGCCTAGGGCACCCCACCCACTCGGTGGCGTTGCGGCGAGCCGTCTCTGTCGGGGGTGCCGGATATGGTGTGGGCATGGTCCTCGACGCGCACGCAGCCACGCTGAGACCCCGTCGCGCCGTCGACTCGGCGATCGCGGTGCGATTCTCGCCATCCCTCGTCTGGGCGTGCCTCGTCGACCCCGTGCTCATCGACGGGTGGCTCGCGCACGTGCTGGTCGACGATGCGGTCGGAGGCCGCTTCGCCGTCGTCTGGCCGACCGGCGAGCCCCACGTGGCCGACTGGTTCGGAACGATCGTCGAGATCGAGCCGTCGCGGCGACTCGTCGTGTCGTTCGCTCCCCACACCAGGCTCGTGTTCGAGATCGAGGCCGGCCGCACAGACGCACGGTCTTCTCTCGTGCGGGTGAGGCACGAGTCGTTTCTCACCGCAGCAGAAGAGCGGGCGCTTCATGCGTTCTGGCACGAGCGACTCGACAACCTGCGCGAACTGCTTCGCGGTCGCCCCGTCGAGTTCCACCCGCCACAGCGCAGCTGAGCGTTACCGTTGCACCGAGTTCATGGTTGCAGAAATGCATTTTCTCCGCGTGAAAGGGGGTGCCGCGTATCATGGCAGGTGAGCAAAAACGGAGGCATGATGACTGAGAAGCCCGTGACCGCATTCGTCGGCGACAGCATAACCGCGGCAGGATCCTGGCAGGACTGGTTCGCCGACCTCGACGCCCGCAACTTCGGAGTCGATGGCGACACGACCGACGGACTGCTCGAGAGGCTCGACGCGGTCATCGAGAGCGACCCGCAGACCATCGTTCTGCTCATCGGCACGAACGACCTGGCCGAGCGTCGCAGCATCGAACGGATCGTGCGCAACATCGAGAGCGCCCTCGTGCGGCTGCACCACGAGTTGCCGGATGCGCGGATCCTGCTGCAGTCCGTTCTTCCGCGCGGCCGCGAGTACGCCGAGAACGTGCGAGAGATCAACCGGCACATCTGGCAGTTCGCCGCAACCCAAAGGGTGCACTATCTCGACCTGTGGCCGATTATGGCCGACGCCGACGGCGAGTTGAACGGCGATTACAGCGACGATCGGCTGCACCTCACCGACGCCGGCTACGACGCCTGGCTGTCCGAACTCCGACCCGCGCTCGAGCGAGTGAACGACCTCCCTCCCATGTCTCGCCCGATCAGACTGCCCGACCTCTCCGCGCAGTGACGCGTCGCCGGCGTCCGGAGCCTCCGCAATGACCGTCGATCGACGCACCTTTCTGCTGGGCTCGGCAACGGGGGCGGCCGTCCTCGCCCTGTCGGCCTGCGTCGGCCCGCCGTCTCCGGCACCGTCCCCGGCAACGCCGACTCCCACTCAGACACCAGGACAGGTTCCGCGTCCGAACGGGTTCATCCGCTCCAACTGGACGGCTGATCCCTTCTCTCTCGGCAGCACGAGCTACATTCCCGCGGGCGCATCGCCGGATGCGCGAGCGGCCCTCGCGCAGAGCGTGTCCGATCGCGTCTTCTTCGCGGGTGAGGCCACCAGCACCGAGTTCCCGTCGAGCATGAACGGCGCCCAGAGTTCCGGCACGCGTGCGGCCGGCGATGTGCTGCAACTGGCGTCTGACGGCGAACGCATCGGCATCATCGGCGCCGGGCTCGCCGGGGGTGCCGCGGCCAAGGCGCTCGTCGCGGCAGGCTACGAGGTTCTCGTGTTCGAGGGGCGCGACCGGGTGGGCGGCCGGGTGGATGCGCACGGCCCCGGCGACTGGCCGCTGGTCGTCGACCTCGGCCCCTCGTTCGTGCGCGGAGTCGATTCGTCGACCCTGACAGACCAGCTCGCGGCGGGCGACGTCGTCACCGTGCCGGTCGACCCGGCGTCCCGAGTGCAGCTGACCCCGGCATCCGACACCGTACCCGCCAACGGCGTCGGTGCCGACGCCGTCGCGGCGGCGCTCGCGTGGGGAGCGGCACAGAGCCGCGACCCGAGCCTTGCCGCGTCGCTCGCCGGTGCGGGCGGATCCTCGATCGATACGGCGACCGACGAGATCGGAGTCAGCCCCGCTTCTCGCGTGTTCGAGTACGTCGACCGCACGGTGGTCACCGCGCTCGGTGCGGACTCGGTCGAGGTCTCGACCTGGTACGCACTCGACGAGGCGGCGACGGGCGAAGGCGGAGATGCTTTCGTCGTCGGCTCGGCCCAGGCGCTGGTGATTGACGCCCTCGACGGAGCAGACGTCGCACTCTCTACACCGGTGCGCGACGTGACGATCGACGACGATGCCGTCCGGCTGAAGATGGCCACGGGCGAGTCGATCCGAGTCGACCGGGTGATCGTCACCGTGCCCCTCGGCGTGCTGCAGTCCGGTGCGATCACGTTCGACCCGCCCCTGCCCTTCGCCCATCGCGCCGCCATCGCCGCCCTGGGTTCGGGCGCCGTCGAGAAGGTCTGGCTGCGCTACGACACCCCGTTCTGGACAGAGACGGCGACGTTCTGGAGCCTCGTCGTCGATTCCCCGCCGTTCAGCGCACCGAAGACATCGGCTGCGACCGCCACGGCGACCCCGTCGCCGCATGCGCCGGACGAGCCCGTGTTCACTCAGTGGATCAACCTCATGCCGGTGACCGGAGATGCCGTGCTGATCGGTCTGGTCGGGGGCGCAGCCGCCCGGGGCCTGTCCGCACTGGCAGACGACGACGTACGCGACATCGCGCTGGCCAGCCTTCGCCCCTTCCTGTCCGCGTCCTGAGGGCGGTTGGTCAACGCCGGCGAGCCAGCGCGACGAGGCCCGCGGCCAGCCCCGTGATGACGACCAGGATGGCGCCCGAGTAGGCGGCGAATTCGGCGGGGCCCGACACCTGGCCGGGGTCGAGAAAGAAGTATGGGTACCATCCGACGATGGATCCTCGGATCATTGTGAACCCGCCCCAGACCAGCGGATAAATCAGAACGAGCCACACACGCCGCCAGGGAATGGGAGTACGGCCGGGGGCGAAGAACCAGTCGAGAAGCACGTAGGACGGGATCCAGAAGTGCAGCAGTTGGCTCGACCACGGCACCACGATGCGGTAGTTGTAGTCACCGGCCTGGCTGACGATGAGCCCGAAAACGATACCGGAGATGATCGTGAAGGTCGCTGTGAGCATCCGCGCCGTCATCAACCAGCCGGGATCTCGTGACTGCCTGAACGACAGCCATGCGCCGAGGGCGAGTACGACGACTCCGGCGGCGTTGCTCTGATTGGTGAAGTAGGCGAAGTAGTTCGCGGTCGAGAAACTGCTGAAGCCGAGGATGTAGCGGAAGTCGCCGACGAGTGCGACGATCCCCACGATCGCCACAACGACGCGCGCCACCCCGAAGGCGGTGCGCGCTCTCCTGTGGCCGAACGCCGGCTCGGTACGCAGCCGCACGGCGACTAGAGACGCTCGATCAGGGTTCTGTAGAACCGTATCCCCGACAAGAAGGTGGCGACGTGCATCCGTTCGTCTGTCGCGTGCAGGGTCGCACGCTCGGCCGACGACATCTCGAACGGCGTGAACCGGTAGGCGTGCGCACTGATCGCCGTGAAGTGCCGGGCGTCGCTGGCGCCGAGCATCACGTAGGGCGAGACGATCGCACCGGGATAGACGGCGGCGATAGCGTCTGACAGCAGCTGCCACACGGGCCCCGACGACGGAGACACGGGGGACGGCTCACTCGGGGCGGTCGCCTCGATCAGCACGAGCGGGTCATGCACGGCGCGCCTGATGTGCGTGAGGGTCTCGTCGACCGAGGAGCCGATCGCGATGCGGGTGTTGACGACGGCGACGGCACGCTCCGCGAGGGCGTTCGCCGAGTCGCTCGCACGGAGCTGCGTGATGGCGGTCGTCGTTCGAACCATGGCGTTCGTCTCGTCGCTCAGACGGCTGAAGAGCGCGATGAGCGGGCGGCGAAAGGTGCCTACCCTCGTGAAGATGAAACGCAACAGGGGAGTGGAGTGGGCTCCGATCGTGCGGATCATCTCGAGATTCGGCGAACTGAGCGAGGCAGGAAACGGTCGGGCGTCGAGGCGCATGAGCGCCCGGGCGAGCCGAGCCGTGGCAGTTCTGCGCGGGGGAGTCGAGGCGTGTCCGCCGGACTGTTCGACCGTCAGCGAGACGTTCACCATGCCCTTCTCGCTCACACCCACGACCGCGCCCCCAGACGATCGCGTCGGCGCCGGCTCCGGTCACAACGGCGGCGAACGGCGGATGTGTCCACCTCGCCGCGTCGTCGGCCGCGACCACGTCGTAGTGGGCCATCAGAACGACCTCGGCACCGGCATCCCGGCCCGCCCAGTGAAACAACAGCGCGTGCCCGTCGATGACATCGGCGGAGAGTGTGGCGTGCGCCAGTGGGTAGAGCTGCTCGAGTGACGCGATGAACTCGTCGAACCGCTCCTGATCGACGAGGGACTCGTCGACGCGGGAGACCGTCGGGATCTTCAGCAGGGTTCGCAGGTGCTCGAGCGAACTCGCGTCGTTCTGCCCCTCGGCCGCCTCTTCGTGCACACGACGATTTTACGTGGCGCTCTGCGGCCCCGCGCCACGTTCGGGTGAAGAAGCGGGGGTCAGCCCAGTCGGTCGCGAAGTGCGGCGACGGGGTCGGCCGACTGCAGCACTCCCGGGCCGAAACGGAGGACCGTGACCGTGTGCGAGACAGGACCGGCGCCGGCTGACAGGCGGGTGGCGATGGTGGCCCGCTCCCAGGTGAGAATGGCTTCCTGAACCAGCTGCACTGTGAGCGCCAGAGGTTGCGTGTTGCCGACGCGCTGGGCCGGCAACGCATAGCCGCCGAGCGCCGCGAGCGCGTCGTAGATGTCGGACACCTCTCTCTGCGGGAGAGGGGCCGATGCCTGCGGCTGAAAGACCGCGACGAACAGTCGGGCGGCCAGTTCGACTGGATCGGCGTTCCACACGCCTTCCGGGCCGGAGAACAGAGCGGGGGACGGGGCGCCGAAGGGCACAGGAGAGGTCATAAGGAAAATCTAGCGTCGTGGCCCGTCGCGGACAATCGCCGTGGCCGTGAATGTCGGCTTCGTCGTCCAGACTGGATGCATGACACCCGATTCTCCCGGCCCGGTGCGCCCCGGCCGCGCCGTGCTCGCCGGCGCCAGCGGATTCATCGGCGCGATCCTCACGCGTGAACTTCGTGCCGAGGGGTACGAGGTCGCTCTGATAGGCCGTACTTCGCCAGCCGTGGCTTGGCACGACCACGCGGCGATCGACGCCGCGATCGACGGCGCCTCGCTCGTCATCAACCTCGCCGGCAAGAGCGTCAACTGCCGCTACACCGAACGCAACCGCGCCGAGATCAGGCGCTCCCGCGTCGACACGACGAGCACCCTCCGGCAATCCATCGCCCGCGTCGCGTCGCCTCCGGCACTCTGGCTGAATTCCAGCACCGCAACCATCTACCGGCACGCCGAGGATCGCCCGCAGACCGAGTCGACCGGTGAGATCGGCACGGGCTTCTCCGTGTCGATCGCCACAGACTGGGAGGATGCCTTCTTCGCGGGCGAGCTTCCGCAGACCCGGCGGGTCGCCCTGCGAATGGCGATCGTGCTCGGTCGAGGCGGCGCGTTGGCCCCGCTGGTGCGCGTGGCCCGGCTCGGGCTCGGCGGAACCCAGCACGACGGCTGGTGGTTCCGTTCGCTCTTCGGTTCGGCCGGTCGTCGCAGGGCGGGGGTGTGGCACGAGAGGCGAGGCACGAAAGGCCTGCAGAAGTTCAGCTGGATCCACATCGACGACGTCGTGGGCATTGTGCGGTTCATTCGCGACAGGCCGAACATCACGGGCGTCGTCAACGTCAGCGCTCCGGAGCCGAGCGACAACAGGAGACTCATGGGGCTGCTGCGGCGGGGCGTCGGAGCCGCGGTCGGGCTGCCTGCGTACAGGTGGATGCTCGAGCCGGCGATGTGGGCACTCCGAACGGAGACGGAGCTCATCCTGAAGAGCCGGTGGGTTCTTCCCGAGCGGCTGCAGAACGCCGGCTACGTTTTTCGGTACAGCACTCTGGAGCACGCGCTCGATGAACTCGCGCGGCCGGCCCCCGCGACCACGCGTTAAGCTGGCGGCACGATGTCCCAGCGCTATCCGAACCCGTCCTTCGCCCGTCTTGCGCTCGCGCCCGGGCTCCTCGCGGCCATCGTGCTGCTCGCGGGCGTCGCCCTGATCGACAGCGACTGGTTCACGATCTTTCGCTACGCGATCAGCATCCTGGCCGCGATCATCGGCGTCTTCGCGTTCCAGGCCAGGCAGTGGTGGTGGCTTCCCGCATTCGCGGCCATCGTTGTTCTCTGGAATCCCATCGTGCCGGTGGAGCTCGATTCGCTTGCATGGCAGATTCTTCACCTCGCGGCGGCGGTGGTCTTCGTGGCCGCCGGTCTGCTGATCAGAGTTCCCCAGACGCCCGATCCGGCATCCGCCCGTCGCTGAACGAGCCCCCCCGTGCGGTGTTCGCCAGGCGATTGCGCGTGCCCTAGACTGGCCTGAAGCCGGGCCGCTTCACTCTCCCCGTCGACCGTGACAATGTCATGTTGCTCGACGCCACACCCGGCCCGCACGACCGCACCGATCCCGGCTCGGGATCGTCACTCGGCACCGTCGTCCACGCTGGGAGCACGGACGGCGAGGCCCACACTCCACAGGAGGAGCATGTCTCGATCCGGCGGACGCCGATCATCCAAGAGCGTCGACAACACCGGCCTCATCCCGATCCTCGCCCGCAAGGTGCGAGAGGTCGAAGCGGCGGCGCAGCGCGGCAAGGTCGCGCCCTCGAACCGCACCAAGTTCCTCGTCGTCGCCCTGCTCGCCCGCGAGGAGCGCACCTCTGTGCGGAACAATCCCGACCTGTCAGACGTGGATCGCGCCGAACAGATCAAGCGCCTCGACGGCATCGGGTCGATTCTCGCCAAGACGGCGGCGCGTGACACGTCGCTCATCACGCTGCTCGAGAACGATGCGCCGATCTCGCCCGTCGCACAGAAGCTGCGCCGACAGTACCTCGAAGAAGCCGGAGTGGACGTGCCCGACGAGGTCGTCGAAGCGCCGAAGCAGGCCACGATGTTCTCGCCCGAACTCGCGGAGCGCCAGGTGATTCCGCAGTCGGTCAAGGCGCGTCAGCTCGCCAATCCGTTTCTCGCCCCCGACTTCTCATCACTCGAGGCGCAGAAGCACTCCTCGCACGGGCGGCTGTCGAACTGGGAGCTCCTCGGACCGCTTTTTCGGGCCTTCGAATACGGCGCCGGCGGCCAGGTAGCCAGCATGGACCTGCCCGAGGCTCCCCGCATCGACCGTCTGTCGCCACCCGGGCAGGAGCTCATGCGGCACCAGGCCCGCTTCGTCGCGAGTGTCGCACAGGGCCACAGGTCTTTTCTGCTCGCCGATGAGCCCGGCCTCGGAAAGACGGCCCAGTCGCTGCTCGCCGCATCCGTCGCCGATGCCTACCCTCTGCTCGCCGTCGTGCCGAACGTCGTGAAGATGAACTGGGCCCGCGAGGTCGAGCTCTGGACTCCGCACCGCCGTGCGACGGTCATCCACGGCGACGGCGCCGGGCTCGACGCGTTCGCCGACGTGGTGATCGTGAATTACGAGGTGCTCGACCGGCACCTCGCGTGGCTGAGCACCCTCGGCTTCAGGGGAATGGTCGTCGACGAGGCCCACTTCATCAAGAACCTGTCGTCGCAACGGTCCAAGCACGTGCTCGCCCTCGCCGAGCGCATCCGTTCGCAGGCGCCCGGCGGCAACCCGCTGATGATGGCCCTCACCGGCACGCCGCTCATCAACGACATCGACGACTTCCGTGCGATCTGGCAGCTTCTGGGCTGGATCGACGGCAGCAAGCCCACCGCGCAGCTGATGGAGAAGCTGGAGGAGACCGGGCTCACGCCGGCCGATTTCGGATTCTTCTCCGAGGCCCGGGAGGCCGTGATCGACATGGGCATCGTGCGGCGTCGCAAGCTCGACGTCGCGGCCGACCTCCCGGCCAAACGGGTCGTCGACCTCCCCGTCGAACTCGACGACGACCTGGGCCGTTCGATCCGAGAGGCCGAGGCCGAGCTCGGCCGCCGCTTGGTCACCCGCTATACGCGGCTCCTCGCAGCACGCACGAAGTCCGATCCCGACGCCGACGTGTCGACCGACAATCTGATGCGCGCCGTCGCGCGTCAAGAGATCGAGGAGTCGAAGGCCCAGGGTGGCAGTGGAGACAACGTCTTCACGATGGTGCGCCTCATCGGACAGGCCAAGGCGTCGCTGGCGGCCGACTACACGGCCCAGCTCGCTCGATCCGTGGGCAAGGTCGTGTTCTTCGCCAAGCACATCGACGTGATGGACCAGGCAGAGGAGGCCCTCGCCAAGGCCGGCCTGCAGACGGTCTCCATCCGGGGAGACCAGACGGCGCTGCATCGCCAGAGAGAGATCGATGCGTTCAACGACGATCCCTCGGTGGCTGTTGCCGTCTGCTCGCTGACCGCCGCGGGTGTGGGGCTCAACCTCCAGGCGGCATCCAACGTCGTGCTCGCAGAGCTGTCGTGGACCGCGGCCGAGCAGACCCAGGCGATCGACCGGGTGCACCGCATCGGGCAGGAGGAGCCGGTGACCGCGTGGCGCATCGTCGCCGCCCAGACCATCGACGCGAAGATCGCCGAACTCATCGACAGCAAACAGGGCCTCGCTGCTCGGGCGCTCGACGGAAGCGACGAAGAGGTGTCGAGCGGAGACAGCGTGCAACTGGACGCGCTCGTGCATCTGCTCGAGCAGGCACTCGAAGGCTGACCGTTCTGTAGCCCACGACGTCGACGATGGCAAGCCGCAGGCCCGGGTCGCCCCCTGCAGCTAGCGTCGCCTTCGAGAACCTCGATCCTGGAAGGCTGACATGCAATCGTTGTGGCGCTCGAACGCACGCACCATCGAGACCGATCCAGCGCCGCCTTCGGACGTCGTCGACGACATCGTGGTGGGCGCGGGCCTCACGGGTCTCGTCACGGCCCTGCTCCTGGCCAGGGAGGGGCGTCGCGTGCTGGTACTCGAGGCGCGCGACATCGGTGCCGTCACGACAGGCAACAGCACGGCGAAGGTGAGCCTGCTGCAGGGAGCGCAGCTCCAGAAGATCCGCGCACGAACCTATCCCGCGATCGTTCGGGCCTACGTCGACGCGAACAGGGCGGGCCAGGATTGGCTTCTCGACTACGCCGCGTCGCGGGGCATTGCCGTGCAGCGCAGAGACGCGGTCAGCTACGCCTCGCATCCCGAGGGCTTTCGCGTCGTCGAGAAAGAGTACCGGATCGCCCGCGACTCGGGGCTCGACGCCCGACTGAGCTGGAACCTCGACCTGCCCTTCGACACTTACGGCGCCGTCGTGCTGCGCGGGCAGGCGCAACTCGATCCGCTCGACGTGCTCGCCTGCCTCGTCGAAGACATCCGGGCGTTGGGGGGCACCGTGCTCGAGCGGGCGAGAGTCACAGGCGTCGCCGCGTCTCGACCCGTGGTCGTGTCGAGCACGGCCGGAGACTTCGAGGCACAGCGCGCCCACCTCACCACGGGAACCCCGATTCTCGATCGGGGGCTCTACTTCGCGAAGCTGTCGGCGACGCGGTCGTACGCGGCGTCGTTCAGGGGCGTCGAGCACATCCCCGACGGCATGTACCTGTCGGTCGACGACCCGAAGCGGTCGATCAGAGCGGCGCCGGATGCCGACGGCGAGCTTCTGCTCGTCGGCGGCGGAGGCCACGGCGTGGGCCGGGCGGTGTCGCCGCGGGCGATCGTCGACGATCTGCTCGACTGGACCCGAGCACGCTTCCCGGGCGCCGAACCCACCCACGAATGGAGCGCCCAAGACTATTCCACGCCACACGGCGTGCCCTTCGTGGGATGGCTGCCGCGTGGGCGCGGACGCATCTTTCTCGCCACGGGCTACGACAAGTGGGGAATGACCAACGCGGCGGCCGCCGCACTCACGCTGACCGGAGACCTGCTCGGCAAGACGCCGCCCTGGGCGAAGATCCTGCATCGCCGCGCCACCTTGCCCCCGGCCATCGCGGCGTCGATCGGGGAGAACGCGGCCGTCGCCGCGTGGGCAGCACGGGGGTGGTTCACTGCCCTTACCGCCGGTGCGCCTCCAGCGCAGGTGCCGGAAGGGGAGGGCGTTCTCGGTCACCGGGGTCTGCATCCCCAGGGCGTGTCCCGGGTCGGCGATACGGTGTGCGCGGTGAGCGCCGTGTGTCCGCATCTGGGCGGTGTCGTGTCGTGGAACGACGCGGAGAAGTCGTGGGACTGCCCGCTGCATGGATCGAGATTCTCCGCGTCGGGTGAGAACCTCGAAGGTCCGGCGACGCGACCCCTGCGGCGTGTGAACTGACGAGAAAGAAAGGGTTTCGGACTCGTCCGTTCTGGAAGATCCGACGTTCTCAGGTCGCCGTTCACGTCTCGTTCACATTCGTGTGCCACGCTTGACCGCCCTCATTGGGGCGTGTGCAGACGAGGTGATGATGAAGAAGCCCAGCGTGTCCCAGGCCCTCAAGGCGATGTCGTCACGACGACCGGGATCGCATCAGCATGCGTATCCTGCCGAGCAGGCCGCTGCGTCGCCGGCCGAGCGTCACACCAGCACGGTCGACAACGCCGTGTACTCCGACGGTCGGCGCGTGCTCTCGCCCGACAGCCTCGAAGACACCCTGGCCGGATGCGCCCGGTTCACCGACTCGATGGCGTGGATCGGGCTCTATCGGCCCGATGAAACCGAGTTGGCCGCCATCCAGAAGGAATTCGACCTGCACCCCCTCGCCGTGGAAGACGCGATCGGAGCACACCAGCGCCCGAAGCTCGAGCGCTATGGCGACACCCTCTTCGTCGTTCTCCGTGCGGCCAGCTACTCCGACGAACGAGAAGAGGTCGACTTCGGCGAACTCCACATTTTTGTCGGCCCCAACTTCGTGGTATCGGTGCGGCACAGTGAATCGCCCGACCTCGCGGTCGTGCGTCAGCGCATGGAGGCCGACCCGGAACTTCTCGCGCTCGGCCCCGTGGCGGTGCTGTACGGCATCCTCGATGCGGTCGTCGACCAGTATGCGCCGGTCGTGTCAGGTCTCGAGAACGACATCGATGAGATCGAGGCGCAGGTGTTCGCCGGCGACGCCGAGGTGTCCAGGCGCATCTACGAGCTCTCGCAGGAGGTGCTCGACTTCCAGCGCGCGACCCTGCCGCTGGTCGGCATGCTCGAGACCCTCCGCGCCGGATTCGACGCATTCGAGACCAACCTCGAGCTCCGTCGTGCCCTGCGCGACGTCGCCGACCATTCAGCGGTCGTCAACGACCGCGTCGACGGATTCCGCAGTACGCTCCGCGAGATCCTCGCCGTGAACGCGACGCTCGTGGCCCAACGCCAGAACGAAGACATGAAGGTGCTCGCCGAGGCCAGCAACCGCCAGAACGAGGAGGTCAAGAAGATCTCGGCGTGGGCGGCCATCTTCTTCGTGCCGACCGTGATCTCGGGCATCTACGGCATGAATTTCGTCACGATGCCCGAATTGCACTGGCAGTTCGGGTATCCCGTGACGATCGCCGTGATGCTGCTGGCGATGGCCGGCCTGTACGTCATGTTCACACGACGAGGCTGGCTGTAGCGAGGCACCGCGGCTGAGTACACGCGCGCACGATAGAATAACGGAAGCAAAAACTGGGGCCGCCCTGTTCTGCTCGGAAAGGCTTGATATCTACTTGATCGGAAGCTCTGCCACCCACAACATCGACCTCGATGACAGCGTCGAGGCGTTCACCCCCGAAGAACTCTTCACCGCAGCCACGGGGGTGCACGGCGCACCCCGCTCGTGGCCCGAAGTGCACGGGCGACCCGATGTCATCGTCAAGAAGGGCCTTGCGACCCTCATCAACACGTCCCTGACTCCGCACCAGGCCCTTATCGAAGATCTCCTGTTCATTCGAGACGCGTTCATCGCGGCAGGTATCGACTTCGTTCTGGTTCGCGGCAATGATGAACGCCCTGTCCTCGTCGTCGACGCGCCGTTGCGCAGACGCGTGGAGAAGGCGCTTGCCGTCGCCTGCGCCCACGAACCCTTCTACTCGCGCACGGTCGGTGGTCGGCGCAGGCCCCCTGTGCTGCTGGGAGACGGCGTTCTCTCCGAGAAGCGCAAGGCGATGATATTTCGGCTATTCCGCCCCAGGTTCGAACCCCTGGGCGGGCTCAGTTACGGGTCGTCGACCGGCATCGAACTGCAGTTCTGGGGCATCGAGGGTGACGACTACATCTGTCCTGTAGAGAACTCCCTGACACGCAGGGTGCTTCCGCTCGTCGAGGCGATCCCCGCGACGGTCGACCTGTTCGGCCGCAGTTGGGACACCTTCCAGGGCATGTTCGAGCCGCATGCCACCGACGTGACGTTCGACATCGACATCGTCTTCTCGTGGGTCGACGGCAACGACGTCGAGTACCAGAGGGCGCGAGCCGCACGCATGGAGGGCGTCATCGTCGGTGAGGGCGACGAGGCCGATGCCCGCTACCGCCAGGTCGATGAGCTGAAGTACGCCCTCAGGTCGGTCTACCTCTTCGCACCGTGGGTGCGCAACATCTTCATCGCGACCGATTCCCCGAGGCCCGCCTGGCTCGACGAGCATCCTCGCGTGCAGCTCATGCGCAGCGAGCAGTTCTTCTCCGATCCGTCGGTGCTGCCGACGCACAATTCGCAGGCCGTCGAGAGCCAGTTGCACAACATCCCCGGTTTGAGTGAACACTTCTTGTACTCGAACGACGACATGTTCTTCGGTCGGCCCGTTCAACCGTCGATGTTCTTCTCGTCGGGCGGCGTCACCAAATTCGTCGAGGCGACCATCCGGATCGGCCTCGGGTTCAGTGATCCCAGCCGCAGCGGATTCGAGAACTCCGCCCGTGTCAACCGAGACCTGCTGCAGAAGAAGTTCGGGCATGTCATCACGCGCCACCTCGAACACTCGCCCGCGCCGCTTCGCAAGAGCGTCATCGAACGGCTCGAGACCGACTTTCCCGAGGAGTTCCGGCGCACCGCAGCCAGCAGGTTC
Organism: Agreia sp.; assembly: GCF_964263775.1. Lineage (NCBI taxonomy): Bacteria > Bacillati > Actinomycetota > Actinomycetes > Micrococcales > Microbacteriaceae > Agreia > Agreia sp. The sequence goes on from NZ_CAXVWM010000007.1 coordinate 59,215, forward strand.
CGATCTAAGTCCGACATCTCGGTGACGAACTCGTTGTACCACTACTACGCACTGCTCGAGGGTCGCGCTGTCACGCAAGAAGACGCGAAGGTGCTCTATGTCGACACGACGCTCAAGAGCGGACTCGGCAGACTTCCTGGGCTTCTCCGACGGCGGCAGTTCGATCTCTTCTGTCTGAACGACGGCAGCTTTCCCGAAGTGCCGGCCACCGAGCGGGCTGCGCTGATGGTCGACTTCCTCGAGAAGTACTTTCCGATCGCCGCACCCTGGGAGAAGACGCCCGCTTGAGCGGCCGTGCCGGCCTGCTCATGACGACAGAGCGTGCTCCCGGGGCACCAGCTGCGGAACGGTCAACACGTCGTCGACGGGCGCCGCGAAGTGTCGAGCAGGGCGAATGACGACGTTTTCTCGTTCAAGGATTCGCGCGGTCTCGTCTGCCGACGTGTACGACGTCGTGCTGTAGGTGCCGATCGGCACCACCGTGTGCAGGATCGTGTTCTCGTACACGTGCACGAGGTTGAATCCCTGGGCCCCATCACGGGCTCGAGTTCCGCCGACGGGCACGTTCAGGTCTTGCGTGTAACAGGTCGCCGACGCGACGGATACGGGAATACCCGCGAACATGGCCGTGCTCGAGTAATGCAGGTGGCCGGCGAGAATCGATCGCACGTCGGTTCCCTCGAGCACCTCCGCCAGCGCCGGCTGGTCTCTCAACTCGACGAGCACGGAAAGGTCGAGGACGCTCGGAACCGGGGGATGGTGCAGCGCCAGAACAGTGCCGTGCGGGGCGGGGGAGGAGAGCTCTTCGGCGAGCCAATCGAGCTGCTCGGGAGCGATCTCGCCGTGGTGCGATCCGGGCACGCTCGAGTCGAGCGCGATGATGCGGAGACCGTTGACGTCGTGCACCCTGTCGATCGGCTTCATCGACGGCAGCTGGCCGAGCAGTCCGGTTCGGAAAGACGCCCGATTGTCGTGATTGCCCATGACCCAGATGAGCTGGGCGCCGAGGCGCGCGGCCACCGGTTCGACCATGGCGCGCAGCTTCTCGTACGCCCGGGGGTCGCCCTTGTCGGCGAGGTCGCCGGTGAAGACGATGGCCTCGGGCCGCGCGTTCGAACTCTCGAGTTCGGCGAGCAGTTGGGCCAGGTGGGCCTCGGCATCGATGGCCCCGTAGAGCAGGCCGTCATCCCCGATGAAGTGCGTGTCACTCACGTGCAGGAGGAAATGATCGGGACGGGAGTACTCGGCGGTTCTGACAGGCATGTCAACCTCGGGTGTGATGCCGGAGGTTCGCTCGACCTCCGTGCGCATGCCCTAACTAACCATGCCTGATTGAACGACGGGTGAACGGCGCGCAGATTCGGCGGTATTTCAGAGGGCTTCCGCAGCCCCGAGTCCGAGTCGATCGAGTACCCAGGCGTAGACCTCGGCGAGTTCCTTCCACCGTTCGTACCGTCCACTCACGCCTCCGTGTCCGGCAGTCATCTCGGTGATGAGGAGCACGGGCGCGCCCGCCTGGCGGAGCCGCGCGATCCACTTCGCCGGCTCGACATACAGCACCCGTGTGTCGTTGAGGCTCGTCACCGCGAGGATCGGCGGATATCGGATGTCGTCGCGCACGTTTTCGTAGGGCGAGTACGACTTCATGTAGGCGTAGACCTGTGCGTCGTGCAGGGGATCGCCCCATTCGTCCCACTCGATGACGGTGAGCGGCAGCTCAGGATCGAGGATCGAGGTGAGCGCGTCGACGAAGGGAACCTGGGCGAGGATTCCTGCGAAGCGGTCGGGAGCGATGTTCGCAACGGCACCCATCAGCAATCCGCCCGCGCTCGCGCCTTGCGCCACCATGAGATCGGGGCTCGATCGGCCGAGGCGGATCAGTTCGTCGGCCGCGGCGACGAAGTCGGTGAAGGTGTTCTTCTTGGTGAGCATCTTTCCCTGTTCGTACCAGTGCCGGCCCAGCTCGCCGCCCCCGCGCACGTGGGCGATGGCGAACACGACTCCTCGGTCGAGCAATGAGAGCCGGGCGACAGAGAAGCCGGGATCGATGCTCGCCTCGTAGGAGCCGTAGCCGTACAGCAGCGTCGGCCGCGGCATCCGAGGCTCATCGAGACGTCGGCTGACGAGCGAGATCGGGATGCGCGTGCCGTCGTCGGCGCGCGCCCAGACGCGTTCCTGCTCGTAGTCGAGCGGGTCGTAGTCGCCCTGCACACGCTGACACTTGAGCTGAGTCATCGTGCCGTCGAGAACGGAGAAGTCATAGACCGTCGACGGAGTGACGAAAGAGGTATAGCCGAGTCGCACGGTCTGCTGCGTCCACTCGGGGTTTTCGCCGGTAGCGACCTGAAAGAGCGTCTCGTCGAACGGGATCTCGTCGATGGGACCGAACGGTTCATCTCCGTCGACGAGCCGGATGACGGCGACTCGCGTGAGTCCGTCGCGCCGGTACTCGAGCGTGAGGTGACCCGCGAACGCGTCGACCTCTTCGATGCGGCGCCCCGTGCTCGCAGCCACCACCGTGCGCCAAGCGCTCTCGTCGCGGGGCCGGTCGGCGGCAACATCGACCACCTCGAAGTCCTCCGCGCCGTCGTTGTGAACGACGAGCAGGCGGTCCTCACCCGACACCACAGCGTGTTCGACCTGGTATTCGACGCCCTCGCGCCGCGGCCACACGACCCGGAATTCGCCGTACGCGTCATGGCCGTCGAGGATGCGCACCTCGCTGGTGATCTTCGATGCGATGTCGAGCACGAGGAATCGGCCGCTGCGGGTGAGTCCGACGCCGACCCAGAACCGCTCGTCGGGTTCTCTGAACACCGCTTCGTCGCGGGAGGCGTCCGTGCCGACGGCATGGCGCCAGATCGTATCGGGGCGCCAGGCGTCGTCGACGGTCGGGTAGAAGACGACGCTCGCGTCGGGGGAGAAGGTGGCACCCGGCGACGTGTTCGGCACGACGTCGGTGCGGTTCGTCGCCGTCTCGAGGTCGCGGATGTAGAGCGTGTACCGCTCGTCACCGGTGGTGTCGACCGAGTAGGCGAGCAGCCGGCCATCTGTCGAGACGTCGAAGCTTCCCAGCGAGTAGAAGTCCGTTCCCTCGGCCTCGACGTTGTCGTCGAGCAGCACCTCTTCGCGCTCGTCGCCCGGCGCCACCTCGGGCGGCGTCCAGTCATCGTCGCCCGAGACGGGGATCCTGCAGTGGATTCCGTACTGCCGGCCCTCGGCCGTGCGCGAGTAGTACCAGTACCGACCGTGGCGAACGGGAACCGACAGGTCGGTCTCGAGCGTGCGCGCTTTGATCTCCCTGAAGACGTTCTCCCTCAGGCCCGCCAGGTGCTCGGTCGAGGCGCGCGTGAATGCATTCTCCGCGTCGAGGTAGGCCCGCACCGCGGGGTCGTCTTTCTCGCGGAGCCACTCATAGTCATCGATGACGGTATCCCCGTGGTGGGTGCGCGCGACAGGGCGACGCTCCGCACGGGGAGCGTCGGGAACCGGTGTCATGCCAGGGCAACCAGTCTGGAGATCGCGGTCACGGGGATCGGCAACCAGGCCGGTCGGTTTCGTGCCTCGTAGATGGATTCGTAGAGCGCCTTGTCGATCTCGAACGCGTCGAGCAGAACCCGGAAGCGTTCGATGTCGACGCCCGCCCGCTCGGAATATCCTTCGAGGAATGCCGTGCGGGATGCTCGCGCCCACTCATCGGCCGATTCCCCGGCATGCGACTGTTCGAACGAACCGGCGACGTAGTCGAATGACCTCAGCATGCCGGCGACGTCGCGCAGGGTGAGATCTGGCTGCGAACGCTCCGCCAGTGGCCTGAGGGGCTCGCCCTCGAAGTCGAGCAGCACCCAGCCGCGGTCGGGCACGGCGACGACCTGGCCGAGGTGGTAGTCGCCATGAATGCGCTGGAGCCTCGGCCATTCGGCCGATTCGGCGCCGGCGATGATGGAGTCGACGGCCCGGGCGTAGGCGCCGAGTTCCGGCACTTCGGCGACGGCCGCGCCCAGGCGGCGACGCATCCGTAAGGCGACGCCCGCTCTCTCGTCGGGCGTCGCCGCCACCGTCGGCATGATGTCGGCGAGCACGGCGTGCACCTCGGCCGTGGCCGCGCCCAGACTTCGGGCGCGGTCGCTGAAGTCGTCGCCGTTCTCGACTGCGTCGAGTGCCACGCGCCACGCATCCCGCACGCCGGGCAGGAAACGTTGGGCGAACGCGAGGTGACCGGTCTCGACGGGGGAGTTCGGCGACGCCTCCGTGCGCCAGGCGCCCGAGACGTATCCCACGGAGGGCGGCACGAGCGTGCATCCGGCCTCGGCCAGCGCCGACTGCACGACGATGTCAGGATTCTCGCCGTGGTGAAGCGTGCGGAAGACCTTGCAGATGACGGGCGCCGACGGCTCGCCCGAGGCATCCACCGTGTCGATGATGATCGACGTGTTGGACTGCTCGCCGCGAAGCACTTGCGAGTGCGCGAAAAGCGACTGCGACGCCGTGGGGTGGCGATGGCCCGTGGCTCCGGCGCCCCACGACGATGCGCTGTCGGCACTGGACCCGCCGCCGAGGATGAATGCGAAGAGCGCTGCGCCGTATTGCTGATCGTGCGGCGCGTCGTACACCCAGAGCGTGCTCGGCGCGTCGTCGACCGTGCCGTCGACGGTGCCGACCAGGGTCGCGTCGGCCGCGTCGGCCTTCGGCGTCGCGCGATAGGCCAGCGGCACCTGGTAGAGCGTGGATGCCCCGCCGGACGTATCGCGAAGCAGGTGCGTCACGAAGACGGTGCCGTCGGGAGCCGACGGAAGAAGCCACTCGCCGACGAAACTCAGGTCTGGACTCGAGCCCGCGCTCTGGTACCAGCGTTGGCGGGCCATCCACTCGGGGAGGGTGTTCGGACGGCGATCAGGACGGACTGCACCAGCGATCATTCCATGACCATACCCCGGCGACGGCGTCACCCGCGGAGGCTTGCCCCGCGCGACGAGCCGTGGCGACTCAGTCGAGCGAAACGATGAGCCTCTCGATGATGCTGCGGGCCCTGTCGCCCGATGAACCGGGTGTCATGACGAACACATGGTCTGCCCCGGCGAAGCTGGTCAGATCGAAATCGAGCCCCGAAGCCCGTGCCCGCGCCTCCAGCACGAGTGCGTCGGGATAGAGGATGTCGTTCGTACCGGCGAGGACGGTCGTGGGCGCGAGCCCGATGAGCGACCCGTTGATCGGGCTCAGGCGGTACGCGGCAGGATCGTCGCCGTGCGCCCAGGCGAGTCCGTTCGCGATCAGCGCGTCACGATCGAGCAGCACGTCGGTTCTGTCGACGGCGGCGATCGACGGGTTGGTCAGACTGAGGTCGAGCCACGGAGACAGCAGCACGATTCGATCGGGCTGGGGAACGTTCTGCTCGACGAGGCTCTGCGCGAAGCCCAGCGCGAAACCGCCGCCGGCGGAGCCACCCATCAGCACGATGGGGGAATCGGGATGCGATTCTCGGAGCTCGAGGTAGACATCCAGGAGCTGTGCGTACGCGACCCGATAACCGTGCTCGGGGGCGAGGGCGTAGATCGGCATGGTGACCGTGGCATTCGCGCTGCGCAGGATTCGTTCGAAGAACGAAGCGTGCAGCGCCGAGGCCTCGTGCACGTACGACCCGCCGTGGATGAAGAGCACCTGCACGTCGGAGGCCCGGGTCGCGCTCGAGAAGACCTCCGACGTGATGCTCCCCGTGAGAATCTGCGTGGGAGGTTCGGCGGAGACGACAGCGACCCGATCGCCCGCGTTGGCGCCGGACAACGTCGATTGGCACGCCCCCAGCACAAGAGGAATGAGCAGCATTCCGCACGCAGTGGCGAGAAGGCGGCGCATCGGCAATTCGGTCCATCTGCTCGGGACCCGCCGGAGAAGTTGACCCTGCGGAGCGAAGAATGCGATTATCTAGATGCCCGTGAACAGGGCAACCCTAGACACCCTAATAGTGTGTGAACTCATCGCGGCGATTCGCGGTGCGATTCGCCTGCGCGAACGAGTGTGCACCTCTAGAGAGAGTCGCTGGTGGATCTCACACTCATTGTCGTCCTGGTCATCGTTCTGGCCCTCTTCTTCGACTTCACGAACGGATTTCACGACACCGCCAATGCGATGGCGACCCCGATCGCCACGGGGGCGCTCAAGCCCCGAATGGCTGTCGGCCTCGCCGCGGTGCTGAATCTCGTCGGCGCCTTCCTCAGCACAGAGGTCGCGCGTACCATCTCCGGCGGGCTCATCAGGGAGGGAGACGGCGGAATCCAGATAACTCCGGAGATGATCTTCGCCGGGCTGATCGGTGCGGTCTGCTGGAACATGGTGACCTGGCTGTTCGGTCTGCCGTCGAGTTCGTCGCATGCGCTGTTCGGCGGACTCATCGGTGCGGCGCTCGTCGGGGCCGGCATCGGCGCGGTCGACTTCACCGTTCTGGTATCGAAGGTCGTGCTCCCGGCGCTCGTGGCACCCGTCGTCGCCGGCGTCGTCGCCTATGCCGCCACGCGACTCGCCTACGCGATCACGCGCGATCCCGCGACGGGGCGGGGACTCGGCAGGGGCAACTTCAGGTATGCGCAGATCTTCTCGTCGTCGCTCGTCGCACTCGCCCACGGCACGAACGACGCGCAGAAGACGATGGGCGTCATCACCCTCACGCTGATTGCGACCGGCTCCCAGGCGGTCGGCACCGGTCCCGCGTTCTGGGTCATCGCGGCCTGTGCCCTGGCCATCGCCCTCGGCACCTATACAGGAGGCTGGCGAATCATCAAGACGATGGGCACCGGTCTCACCGACATCAAGCCCGCGCAGGGCTTCGCCGCCGAGACCTCGACCGCCGCGACGATCCTGGCGTCGAGCCACCTCGGCTTCGCGCTCTCGACCACGCAGGTCGCGTCGGGCTCGGTGATCGGATCCGGCCTGGGACGCAAGGGCTCCTCGGTGCGCTGGCGCACCGCGGGCCGCATCGGCGTGGGCTGGCTGCTGACGCTTCCCGCTGCCGCCGCTGTCGGTGCCGCCGCCGCACTCCTTGCCACCGTCGGGCCGGTGGGAATCATCATCGACGCCGTCCTCGGCCTGGGCGTCATCGTGGCCATCTTCGTGATCTCATCGCGCGACCAGGTCACGAGCGGCACGGTCGTGAGCGAGGTCGATGCGGCGGTCGGTGCCATCCGCACGCCGAAGGCCACCCGAAGGAACCGCAAGAAGAAGAGGCAGGCCGCCGAATGATCGACTGGGCAGCATTCGCCATCGTGGCCGCGGCCGCACTCGTGTCGGCATCGCTCGTCGTCAGCCTGTTCGCGTTCGGGCTGCGGCTGTTGAACGTGGGTCGGGGAGTCGACGCCGATGACGCGCCGGGCATGATCGAGACCACTCCGTCCGGTTCCACGCCGGTCGTCACCGCCCAGCCGGAGGGGCGACCTCGCTGGGCGAGCGTCGCTGCCATCGTCTGCTTCGCGCTGTGCAGCATCGCGGTGCTGGTCGGCATCTACCTGATCGTGCCGTTCTTCCACGCGTCCTGACGCCGGTGGCGCTAGTGTCGGGGCCATGCACTCCACCACGGCCATTCCCGAGCTCGTCTCAGCGGTTCGCGCACGCTTCGATTCAGGGCGCACTCGCTCGCTCGGCTGGCGCCTGCAGCAGCTGGCGGGGCTTCGCGATTTCCTCATCGAGCGCGGTCCCGAACTCGAGCGGGCACTGCGTGACGACCTGGCGAAGAGCCCCAGCGAATCGCAGTTGACCGAGATCGGTGTGGTTCTCGCCGAAGTCACACACACGATCTCGAGCCTGAAGGGGTGGCTTCGCCCGCGCAGGGTCGCCGTTCCCCTCGCCCTGGCGCCTGCGTCGGCGTCCGTCATGCTCGAGCCGCTGGGGGTGGTGCTCATCATCTCTCCGTGGAACTACCCCGTGCAGCTGCTCCTCGCGCCGCTGGTCGGTGCCCTCGCGGCCGGCAATGCGGTCGTGCTCAAACCGAGTGAGCTCGCACCGGCGACATCCGCCGTCTTCGCACGCCTTCTTCCGCGCTATCTCGACGAGAGCGCTGTCGTCGTTCTCGAGGGCGCGGTCGACGAGACGACAGAGCTGCTCGCCCAGCGCTTCGACCACATCTTCTACACCGGCAACTCCCGGGTTGCACGGATTGTGGCCGCAGCCGCGGCGAAGAACCTCACGCCCGTGACGCTGGAGCTCGGCGGCAAGTCGCCCGCGTACGTCGACGACTCGGTCGATATCGACGCGGCCGCGAAACGCATCGCCTGGGGCAAGTTTCTGAACGCCGGGCAGACGTGCGTCGCGCCCGACTACGTGCTGGCGACGCCGGATGTCGCGAGCCGGCTCGTCGAGGCCCTGCGAGCGGCGATCGCGACGCTCTATGGTTCGGATGCGCGGCAGACGACAGACTACGGGCGCATCGTGTCCGACGCCCAGTTCGAGCGGCTGCGCGGTCTCATCGGCGCGGAGAAGCCCGCCATCGGGGGCGAAACCGACGCGTCGGAGCGCTATATCGAGCCCACGGTGCTCGTCGGCGTCGGCCGCGACGACGACGTGATGAAGCAGGAGATTTTCGGTCCGATCCTGCCCATCGTCACTGTGGCCGGGTTGGATGATGCTCTCTCCTACATCCGGACGGGAGACAAACCGCTTGCCCTCTATGTCTTCACCGATGACGAAGACGCCCGACGGAGATTCCTGACCGAGACCTCGTCGGGTGCCGTCGGCTTCGGCGTCACAGTGGCCCACCTCAGCGTTCCCGGCCTGCCGTTCGGAGGCGTCGGCGAGAGCGGAACGGGCAGTTACCACGGCAGGCGCAGCGTCGAGACGTTCAGCCATGAGAAAGCCGTGCTGTCGAAGCCGTTGGCGCCCGACACCCTCAGGCTCATCTACCCGCCCTACACGCCGAGGCGCAGCTCCTTCATCCGAGGCATCCTTCGCCGGCTGAGTTAGGCTTGTTCGCTTGGGGGCCACGAACCTCCTCTCACGCAATGGAGCTGATATTCACATGGAGAATGCCTCGACGACCGCACCGACAACGGCTGCGGAGAGACTCGCAGCACAGACCTCGGCAGAGACCGCGGCCAACCCCTCGAAGGCCACTCGGTTCCGCACCGAGACCGACTCCCTGGGAAGTATCGAGATCCCGTTCGACGCCTACTGGGGCGTGCACACGGCCCGGGCGCTCGAGAACTTTCCCATCAGCCGTCGCCCGATCTCGGTCTACCCCGATCTGATCGACGCGCTGGTCATCGTCAAGCAGGCGGCGGCACGGGCGAACGTCGAGATCGGCGTGTTGTCGGCCGAGAAGGGCGCTCTGATCGACGCCGCGTGCGAGGCGATCCGCCAGGGGGAGTACCACGACCAGTTCGTGGTGGGCGTCATCCAGGGCGGTGCCGGAACGTCGACGAACATGACCACGAACGAGGTGATCGCCAACGTCGCCCTGCAGCTCGCGGGCGAGGAGAAGGGCCGCTACGACCTTCTGCATCCGCTCGACGACGTGAACCGCAGCCAGAGCACGAATGACACCTATCCCACGGCCGTCAAGCTCGCCCTCTGCTTCTCGCTCAAGCGCCTGCTCGTCGAGCACGCGCTGATGCGGGATGCCTTCGGCGCGAAGGGCAGGGAGTTCCAGGGCGTGCTCAAGGTCGGTCGCACCCAGCTGCAGGATGCCGTGCCGATGACGCTCGGCCAGGAGTTCCACGGCTTCGCGACGACCCTGACCGAAGACTACGACCGCATGGAGGAGACGGTTACGCTGCTGTGGGAGATCAACCTCGGAGCCACGGCCATCGGCACCGGCATCACCGCCGACCCGCGCTACGCCGAGTCGGTGCGTGCCCACCTCAGTGCGCTCACCGGCTACGAGCACATCACCGCGCTCGACCTCATCGAGGCGACGAGCGACGCGGGCGTGTTCATGCAGCTCTCGGGCATCCTCAAGCGCAGCGCCATCAAGCTGTCGAAGATCTGCAACGACCTCCGACTTCTCTCGAGCGGCCCGCAGGCGGGTTTCGGCGAGATCAACCTGCCGGCCAGGCAGGCGGGCTCGAGCATCATGCCGGGCAAGGTGAATCCCGTCATCCCCGAGGTCGTCAACCAGATCGCCTTCTCGGTCGCGGGTGCCGACCTCACGGTCACGATGGCGGCCGAAGGAGGGCAGCTGCAGCTGAACGCGTTCGAGCCGGTGATCGCGCACTCCCTGCTGCAGAGCCTCGCCTGGATGAGGCAGGGTTGCCGCACTCTGCGCATCAACTGCATCGACGGCATCACGGCGAACCACGATCGGCTCGATGCCATGGTCGCCTCGTCGGTGGGCGTGGTCACCGCGCTCACGCCCTACATCGGCTATGCCGCGGCATCCTCATTGGCGCACACCGCGCTGCTCACCCAGCGCAACATCGCCGATCTCGTCGTCGAGGCGGGGCTGATGCAGCGGGAGAGGGTTGTGAAGCTGCTCTCGCCCGCCCGCCTCAGCGGGCTCGAACCCGTCACCGACGTGCTGCAGGTGATTTCTGAGGCAGGGTCCGACGAATCCGGGCCCGAACCCCGCTGACCGTCGACCGCGTTCTCGTGCGGCACGTCAGTGCCGATGCCGATGCCGACGCGACGCGGCGTCGCCTAACATGGCGCTATGTTCTCCGCCGAGTCCCCATCGCCGCGTCAGATCATCGAACTGCTCGCCGCCGAGCTGGGAGATGCGCTGTCGACGGATCCGATGCTCCTCGAGTGCGTGCGCACAGACAAATCCGGATGGGTGGCGCCCGGAAGACCCCTCGCGGTCGTTCTCGCCCGCAACACGGATGACGTGCAGGCCGCTCTGCGCATCGCGTCGCGATTCGGGATTCCGGTCGTGCCGAGGGGCGCCGGAACCGGACTGGCGGGGGGAGGCGTCGGCACGCACGGCGCTCTCGTCATCTCGACAGAGCGGATGAACTCGGTGCTCGAGCTCGAGCTCGCCGACGAGTTGGCCGTGGTGCAGGCCGGCGTCATCAACCAGCACCTCAGCGACCTGGTGGCACCCTACGGGCTCGTGTTCTCTCCCGACCCGGCATCCAAGGCCATCTCGACGATAGGCGGCAACATCGCCACGAACGCCGGCGGCCTGCTCTGCGCGAAATACGGGGTCACGAGGGAGGCTGTCCTCGGTCTTCTCGTCGTGCTGCCCGACGGGTCGCTGCTTCGCACGGGCCATCGCAGCGTCAAAGGCGTCACGGGCTACGACCTCACGGCCCTGTTCACGGGATCCGAGGGGACGCTCGGCGTCATCGTCGAGGCGACCGTGCGTCTTCGGCCCATCCCACCCGGCGATATCGTCACCCTCGGCGCCTTCTTCGGGGACATCGGCGCTGCTGCCGCCGCATCGGCCGCGGTCACTGCGGCGCGCATCCGACCCGCCGTCATGGAGCTGATGGATCACGCGTCGCTCGTCGCGATCGACGAGTATTCGGGCACCGGGCTGTCGACGGGCGGCTCGGCCTACCTGCTGGTACAGACGGATGCGCGGGGCGCGGCAGAGGACGCCGCGGCCATTTCCGAGATCCTCGTTCGGGCGGGCGGCGATGTGCGGCTGGCGCGCGACGGAGAGCAAGGGGAGGCACTCCTCGCGGTGCGCCGCAACTTCCATCCGGCCCTCGCCTCTCGTGGCGAGGTGCTCATCGAAGACGTCTGCGTACCACGATCGCGCCTGGCCGAGATGTTCGCGGTCATCGACGAGATCTCTCGGAAGCACGGCATCTCGATCCCCACGGTGGCCCACGCCGGCGACGGCAATCTGCACCCCAACTTCGTGCTGCCGCCGCGAGCGCCGAAGCCGGCCGATGCGTCGGAGGTCGAAACGGGCGATGAGCAGTGGGTGCCCGCATCCGTCTGGGCCGCGGCCGACGAACTCTTCGTGGCGGCCATCGCTCTGGGCGGAACCCTGACGGGCGAGCACGGCGTGGGAGTGCTGAAGAAACGGTGGCTCGAGACCGAGCTCGGAACCCAGGGCCTCGCCCTCCAGCGCGGCATCAAGGCGGTCTTCGATCCGCGGTCGATCATGAATCCCGGAGTCGTGTTGTAAGACACATCCTCGCTCACGCCAGCGCTGTGCCGCTAGGCTCGGTGGCCTGTCATCGATGAGGAGTATCGTGTCCCAGCCTTACCAGCCCGGCTACTACCCGCAGCAGTGGTCACCCGCTTTCGCACCGGCTCCGCAGCAAGCGATGAACCCGGTCTACGCCGAACAGGCCGTCTGGACGGCACCGACGCCACCGGCGCCGAAATCCACGGGCCTCGTCTTGTCGATCATCGGCATCAGCGTGCTCGGATTCGTCTTCCTCGCCGTGATCGTGTACCTGCTCATCGGGCTCGGGCCGTTCGCCCTCTTCGTATGTGCCCTCGTGGCGCTCATCCCGCTCGCCGTCGTCATCCTGACGATCACCTGGATCGACCGTTGGGAGCCGGAACCGCGCGGCGCGCTCTGGTTCGCTTTCCTCTGGGGCGCGGCCGCCTCCGTCGCCATCGCGCTGCTCGTGGGCCTCGGCGTGCAGCTCGCCGTCTACTACGCCACCGAGGGGCAGGGTGGCGTCGGCGACTTCTTCTCGGCGGTCATCCAGGCGCCGCTCGTCGAAGAGGGCGCAAAGGGGCTGGGTGTGCTCATTCTCTTCCTGGTGCTGCGCCGCCATTTCGACGGGCCGATCGATGGCCTCGTCTACGGCGCCACGGTCGCAGCCGGATTCGCATTCACCGAGAACATCCTCTACTTCGGATCGTCGCTGATCGAGTCCGGGGGCGTCGGCCTCGGTTTCACGTTTCTTCTGCGTGGCATCATGTCGCCGTTCGCCCACGTGATGTTCACCGCGTGCACAGGGGTCGCGCTCGGTTTCGCGTCGCAGAAGAAGGGATGGCTCCCCGGCATCGGCTTCTTCTTCCTCGGTCTGGTTCCCGCCGGTCTGCTGCACGCCCTGTGGAACGGTTCGTCGTTCGTCGTCGAAGGCCTCGGCGGATTCTTCCTCGCCTACGCGATCGTGCAGGTGCCGTTGTTCGCACTCGCCATCGTCGCCGTCGTCTTTTTGCGCACGCGCGAGGCCGCCCTCACCCGGGTTCGCCTCGACGAATACGCTGCCGCCGGGTGGTTCACGCCCGAGGAGGTGACCATGCTGTCGACCGGCGCGGGTCGGCGGCAGGCCCGCTCGTGGGCTGCGGCGCAGGGCGGCGACAAGGGGCGCGTCATGCGCCGGTTCACCCAGGATTCGACGCGCCTGGCTTTCGCTCGACAGCGCGTCGTCACCGGCCGTGACGGCATCGGCGGGCGCCGCGATGAGGCGGAACTGCTGCAGGCCGTCACCGCCGATCGTTCGGTTCTGCTGGCCACCGGGCCGCAGGCGCCGGCCCTCTCGGCACAGGAGCAGTATCCGCAGCAGCACACACAGCAGGGCCCACCCGTCATCTGAGTGCGGCAGCACCGCGCCTTGACCCGCGTAAACTAGATGGCCGCTGTCAAGGAGTGTCAATTCGTGGTTTCAACCGAGCTCGCCCAGGAACGCCGCTATGTCGAGGAGCTGTACGCGCGGCTCGACGCGCTGAGGGCGGAGGCCCGATCCGCCCTCGAGAAAGTGCGTCGCGAGAACGTGGGCGGCAACCACCAGAGCAGGTCGGAGCGGGATGCGTATGCGCGGCTCTACGAGGACCGCATCGCCCAGCTCGACGAGGTCGATGACCGCCTGGCGTTCGGAAGGCTCGAGCTTGTCGACGTCGACGATTCCGACGACGATTCGCCCCTCCGGTACATCGGCCGCATCGGCCTGCGTGACGAGCAGTTGAAGCCCATCCTCCTCGACTGGCGGGTTCCGCAGGCCGCCGCGTTCTACCAGGCGACGGCGGCCACGCCGCTGGGCGCACGGGCGCGGCGCCACCTCATCACCGAGGGCAGAACGGTCACCCGCATCGACGACGAGATCTTCGACGCCGAGCTGCTCGTCGAGCAGGCGGACTCACTGCAGGGAGAAGCGGCGCTGCTCGCGGCACTCACCAGCCAGCGCACGGGCCGCATGTCCGACATCGTCGCCACGATCCAGGCAGAGCAAGACCGCATCATCAGGTCCGAACTCGGGGGAGTCCTCGTCGTGCAGGGAGGACCGGGCACGGGCAAGACCGCCGTCGCGCTGCACCGGGCCGCCTACCTGCTGTACTCGCATCGCGAGCGACTCGCGTCATCCGGCGTGTTGATCGTGGGGCCGTCACGCGCGTTCCTGCAGTACATCGAGGCGGTTCTGCCGAGTCTCGGCGAGACGGGCGTGGTGGTCTCGAGCGTCGGCGGCCTGTATCCGGGCCTCGAGGCGGCGCACGACGACGCCCCGGAGACTGCCCGGGTCAAGGGCGCGTCGGAGATGGCCGCCGTGATCAAACGTGCCGTGCGATCCCGGCAGCGGGTGCCCGTCGAGGCGATCGACCTCGACGTCAACGGCGAACGGCTCACGCTCGAGCCCGGTCTCATCTCGTCGGCCATGCAGCGGGCGTGGGAGAGCCGCAAACCGCATAACGAGGCGCGCGTGGTCTTCGTCAAGAGCGCCCTGAACCAGCTGAGCAGACTGTTGGCCGACCAGTTGCGCTCGCACGGCAACACCGTCGACGACGCAGACCAGGCGGTGCTCCGCGAAGATCTTCGCACCTCGCACGACGTGATCGTGGCGCTCAACACGGCCTGGCTTCCGCTGACGCCCGAGCGGCTGCTTCAAGACCTCTTCGCGCGGCCGCAGTGGCTGGCGTCGCTCACCCCGTCGTGGTCGGACGCGAGGCGTGCCCTGCTGCGACGCGATCGCGATGCGCCGTTCACGATCTCCGACGTGCCCCTGCTCGACGAGGCCGCCGAGCTGCTCGGCGAGTACAACGCCCAGAATGCGGCCGTGAAGCGCGAAGAGAAGCTGCAGAAGAAGCGCGACATCGAGAACGCCGAGAACGCGATCCGCAACATGCAGGTCGAGGGGCTCGTGCACGCCGAGGACCTCGCGGCAGGATTCGCGGAGCGCAGCGTTCGGGGCACGACCGCCGAGCAGGCGGCCGCCGACAGAACGTGGACCTACGGCCACATCGTGGTCGACGAGGCCCAGGAGCTGTCGGCAATGCAGTGGCGCGTGCTCGCTCGTCGCTGCCCGCTGCGGTCGTTCACTGTCGTGGGCGACATGGCCCAGGCGAGTGCGGCGGCCAGCGCCCGCAGCTGGCAGGATGCCGTGCAGCCGCTCGTGGGTTCGTCGCCGCTCGGCGAGAGATGGCGGCTCGAGGAACTCACCGTCAACTACCGCACCCCGGCGCAGATCGCCGCAGAGGCCGAGGCGATGGCAGAGCAGAACCAGCTGCCCATCACGCGAGCGACGGCGGTCCGGTCAAGCGAGTGGCCGGTCAGCACGACTACGGTCGAGCTTCGGCCGTCCGGTCGTCGGGTCGACCCGTCTGCCCTCGGCGACGCGGTGATCGCCGCGATCGAAGATGATCGGGACATCGACGCGCGGGGCACACTCGCCGTCATCGCCCCCGAGACGACGGTGGATGCGTTGTACTCGGCTCTAGCCGAATCGTTCGGCCGCGACATCGGTCTCGGAGCGCAGGGGCTGAACCGTGCGATCGCCGTGCTGACAGCGCAGGACGCGAAGGGATTGGAGTTCGACGCGGTCGTCGTCGTCGACCCCGACGGCATCCTCGCCGAGTCGAGCCGCGGGGCATCCGGTCTCTACGTGGCCATGACGCGCCCCACTCAGCGCCTGCATCTCGTGCGACCCGTCTGACACCTCGCGATTACCCCCTGAGAGAACGGTTTTGACCGGTGCACCCCGGGCGCGGTTGGATGGAGTCATGACCGAAAACATGAACGCCAAACCCGAGATCGATTTCTCCGAGGGGCCCGCTCCCACCGAACTCGTCATCGAGGACATCGTCGTCGGCGACGGTGCAGAAGCCACGCCCGGTGCAACCGTCGAGGTGCACTATTTGGGCGTCGAGTACGAGACCGGCGAAGAGTTCGACTCCTCGTGGGGCCGCGGCGAGACCATCAGCTTTCCCCTGAACGGCCTCATCGCGGGCTGGCAGGAGGGCATACCCGGGATGAAGGCGGGCGGGCGTCGCAAGCTGACCATTCCGCCCCACCTGGCCTACGGACCCGCCGGCGGACACTTTCTCGGCGGCAAGACACTCGTCTTCGTCATCGACCTGGTCAGCGTGCCGTAACGATCCATTCGTTCTACGAGTCAGGCGAGGCGAGGAGGCAGTCCTGCTCCTCGCCTCGCCGTTCTCATGACACCGGATGGCTACGGCGTGGGCGCGAGCGCATCGTACTCGCGCAACGAGCGGTGCAGGCGCACGGCGGCGAGCGAGAAGAGCACCACGATGACCCCGCCCAAGAGCGGCGGCAGCCAGAGCAGCGCGGTCGCGGCGGCGAGGCCGACATAGGCATCGCCGAGGCGAGGCCCGCCCGTCACCACCACGGTGAACACCCCTTGGACGCGTCCGCGCATCACGTCGGGAACGGCCGACTGCAACATGGTCTGACGGAAGATCGCGCTGACATTGTCGGCGGCCCCCGCGCCGGCGAGGGCGATGCTCGCGAGGGCCAGGGCGGGCAGGTTCGCGTCGTCGAAAGCCGACGTGATGCCCTCGGCTGGTCCGCGGTCCATCACGAGGAGTACGACACCGAACGCTGCGATGAACGCCCCGTAGACGGCCACGGCGCGTCCGATCGCGCGTCCCTGCAGGCGAACGTGCCCCAGCCGGCCCGAGAACACCGACGAGAGCAGCGCGCCGACGGCGAAGGCCGCCGAGAGGATGCCCACCGTGATTGCTCCGCCGCCGATCAGCAGGGCACCGACGGCCGGGAACACGACCCGCGGCATCCCGAAGGTCATCGCCACGATGTCGATGAGAAAAGACATGCGGATGTTCGGCGCGCGCCTCAGGAACGCGAGGCCCTCCCAAACCGCGGCGAAGCCGGCTCTCCGACGTCCGCCCTCGGGAATGATGCGGGGCAGCGTGATCACTCCGGTGAATGCGGCGACGAAGAGAACGACGTCGACCGTGTAGGTCCACTGAAATCCGACAGTGGCCACGAGCACGCCGGCCAGCGCTGGGCCCACGGTGACCTGCACGCCGAAGCTGATGCCCCCGAGCGCAGACGCCGCCGGCAGCAGCTCGGGTGCGAGCAGGCGCGGCACGATGGCCGAACGGGTGGCACCGATGACCGTGGTGGCGACGGCCGTCACGGTCGTGAGGGCATAGAACATCCACAACTCGTCGATGTGGTTCCAGGCGAGAAGCGCGAGCCCTACCGTCGACCCCCAGGCCAAGAACTCGGCCACGAGCACAACGCGCCGACGGTCGAAGCTGTCGGCGAGGACGCCTCCGTACACCCCGGCGACGATCATGGGAACGAGCGCGAACACGCCCACGAGGGAGACCGCCGTCGTCGACCCGGTGATGTCGTAGATGTGCAGGCCGACGGCGATGATCGTCATCTGCCCGCCGATGCCGGCGATCAGCCCCCCGAGCCACAGCCGAAAGAACGCCGGGCTGCGGCGGAACGGGCTGAGGTCGACGAAATGGGTTCGGCGGGTCTGCGCTTCTGAAGAGGAGGGTGCTTCTGACGGGGGCTTGGTCACTGCTGCTGTAATCCGATCATCGGGGAAGAATTCCATTGTGCACGATGAGCCGCGTCGCCTCGGTGCGATCTGTTAGAGTTGCAAGGTTGCCGTCTAACGGCCGCGGATAAAGAGAGCCCGCACACACGGTGTCGGGCACCGCGCAATGAGGAGAAAGGGGATCCCCTGCTATGGCTCTTGAAGCTGATGTCAAGAAGGCGATCATCGAAGAATACGCAACCCACCCCGGTGACACCGGATCCCCCGAGGTCCAGGTCGCGATGCTCACGCGTCGCATCAAAGACCTCACGGAGCACCTCAAGGAGCACAAGCACGACCACCACTCGCGTCGTGGCCTCCTGCTCCTGGTCGGACAGCGTCGCCGCCTGCTGGGTTACCTGGCCGATGTCGAGATCGAGCGCTACCGCGCCCTGATCGAGCGTCTCGGCCTGCGTCGGTAGTTGCCTGCGACGGTAATTCGCCGCATTTCTTGACGATGGGCCGTTCTCCCCGAGGGGAGGACGGCCCATTCGCGTATGCAGCAGGGTTCGTATCGGCGTTCGATCTTCAGACGCGATCGTCGCCGAGCTCCTGAACTCTCTCGGCCTGATAGTCCTCGTCGTCGAGATCGTCGTTCGTCTCGTCGGGATCGTCGATCTGCAGGGTGTCTATGTCGTTCTCGACGCCGAACTCCGTGTCGGCACCGTCGAGGAGACCCTCGTCGAGGCTCTCCTCGTCGTCGACCGAGGGGTCGCCCGGATTCGTGAACTCTGCGTCTCCTCGGGCGTCGAGCTCGCTCGACACCTCGAGAAGGTCTTCGTTGCCGTTTTCGTCGCGTTCTTTGTCAGTCATAGCTCGACTCTAGAACAGTGACCGCGTTGGCGTGAACCCCGCGCAAGCACTTGGATAGGGGCATGAGATTCCTTTCGTTCGGTCGCGCCAACAATCCCGAACTCGCGAAGACAGACCAGGGCTCGGGGTCGCTCGACGACTACCTCTACGACCTCGTTCCGCGCAACAAGCGGGTGCGCATCCAGCTCGCCGACAGCGACCCGTGCCAGGATGCTCTCCGCTTGGTTCTCGAGCAGGGCGTCACGGAGCCCGAGGCGTTCATCGCCCGGCGCAGCATCGCCGACGAGCGCACGGATGCGCCGACGCCGGTGCGGCTCTTCGTGAACCAGCGGCCCACCCCGGTCGTGGGGTTCGTTCCGCGCGGCCTCGAGGCCCCGGTCGAGGCCGCACTCGCGCGCCTTGCCGATTCGGGAAAGTCCACGCGAATGCAGGCGACGGTCCGCGAGACGAAGAGGGGCATCAGAGTCGACCTGGCCATCGGCCAGACTCGCTGAGAACGTGTTCTCGCCAGCGGGT
Source organism: Agreia sp. (assembly GCF_964263775.1). NCBI lineage: Bacteria > Bacillati > Actinomycetota > Actinomycetes > Micrococcales > Microbacteriaceae > Agreia > Agreia sp. The sequence continues at coordinate 78,183 of NZ_CAXVWM010000007.1, forward strand.
TCCTGCGTGTGGCGCTTCCGTCTCTTGCGGCAGGAGAGTTGAATGTCTTCATGGTCATCGGCGATCCACGAGGTTCACGCGTTCCCGACAGGCACGATGTCGGTGCGGGTTCCCTCGCCGATTACACCTACAGCCTCTTCCCGAGGTTCACGAGCGTCATCCTGAGGGTCGCCGGAAGCATGCCGTTCCAGACGGAACTGAAGCAGCTGCGAGAGAGCCACCCGCCGCCGCGTGAGGCGTTCATCGAAAGACGACGCCCGGCCGAGGATCGCATCGACGCGCCGATGCCCGTGCGGCTGTGGTCGGGTTCCGAACTCAGCGATGTCGTGGGTTTCGTGCCCCGGGGACTCGAGGCGCCGGTCGATGCGTGCCTCGGTCGGTTGTCCGACCGGGGCAAGGGTCCCCGCATCCCGTGCTCGATCGTCTCGACCCGCCATGGGTTGAGGGTCGACCTCGGAATGGGCCGGGCGTACTGACCGGTGCGCGCGTCGGGTGCGCGCATGCTTGGATTGGTGCATGCCGCCTCCCCGCCGAAAACTCTCGCTGTTTCTGTGGGAGCCGTTTCTGCTCGGAGTGGTGCTGCTCGCGGCGCTGGCGGCATCGCTGACGGTGCGTGTCGCCGTGGTCGGAACGATCGTGGGGGTGCTCGCCGTCACCGCCTCGGTGGCCGCGATTCTCCAGCTCGTCAGGCTCGGGGTTCGAAGCGGGGGAGGGCGCAACTCGTCGTCGAGGCTCGCGTCGCTCGACGGCTTCGAGTTGCGCGATGTGCCCACCGACGGAATGCTCGTCCTCGACGAGACCAGCCGGCGCCAGGACTCGATCGACCTGGCCCTCGGGTGGACAGAGCACGACCTCACCGTCGTCCTCTGGCCGGGAGCCACTCGCTGGCTCGGCCGCGAGCTCCGCATCGAGGCGTACTTCGTCGGGGGGCCGAGACCTGCTCGGGCGGGATTTCTGCCCCGCGGCGCCGACGCATCCCTCGGCGAAGCCCTCGAGCGGCTGCGCGACGACGGCGTGCTCGTCACCCTGCCGGCGCGGGTTCTCGGCGACGGCACGCTGCCGGATGCGTCGAGGCCGTTCACGCGTCTCGCCCGGCCCTTCACGGTGGAGACGGGGCGACCCGCGGACGACGCGATTGCAGGCATCCGGCGCTGACGCGCCCTCGCCTGCTAAGATCGGCACTGTTGCCCCTCTCGGGCGACACGAACAAATCAATACACCAGCAACAAAGCGGAGCAGGCAGGCAGGACGCTGGTCACCGGTGGTGGGTTTCGGAACGCGTCGTAGAGCGATCCGAGGTTTTCTACTGTTGGCCAGACATGCGCCCCATGCTCTGATGGTTCTGACCGACCATTTGGTTCGAACGCGCGTACGTGCACGGGTCTCGCAATCGGCGAGCACCCCCATGTCGCTCTGTCACCCCACTCCGCTGTACGCATCGCGAGAGCCCACACGGGGCCGCGAACTCTCCCCGCCTGCATGGCGGGAGACAACACATAAGGAGAAAACCCCCATATGGAGGGTCCAGAAATCACATTCGCCGAAGCCGTTCTCGACAACGGCAAGTTCGGCACCCGCACGGTCCGCTTCGAAGCGGGCCGGCTGGCACAGCAGGCACAGGGCGCCGTCGCGGCCTACCTCGACGAAGAAACGATGCTTCTGAGTGCCACCAGCATCGGAAAGCACCCGAAGGACAACTTCGACTTCTTCCCGCTCACCATCGACGTAGAAGAGCGCAGCTACGCGGCCGGCAAGATCCCCGGTTCGTTCTTCCGCCGCGAGGGACGCCCCTCGACCGAGGCCATCCTGGTCTGCCGCCTGATCGACCGTCCCCTGCGCCCGTCGTTCGTCAACGGCCTGCGCAACGAGGTCCAGGTCGTCATCACGGTGCTGAGCATCGCTCCCGACGAGTTCTACGACACCCTGGCGATCAACGCGGCCTCCGCGTCGAGCCAGATCTCGGGAATCCCGTTCTCGGGTCCCATCGCCGGCGTGCGCCTCGCGCTCATCGGTGACCAGTGGGTCGCGTTCCCCAAGTACTCGCAGCTCGAAGAGGCCGTCTTCGACCTTGTCGTCGCCGGTCGCGTCGTCACCGACGCACAGGGCAACGAAGACGTCGCGATCATGATGGTCGAGGCCGAGGCCACAGAGAACAGCTGGAACCTGATCAAGGCCGGCGCAACGAAGCCCAACGAAGAGGTCGTGGCTCAGGGCCTCGAGGCCGCCAAGCCGTTCCTCAAGCAGCTCGTCGCCGCCCAGGCCTCGCTCGCCGCGCAGGTCAACAAGGCCGTTCGCGAATACCCGGTCTTCCCGGCGTACAGCCAGGCCGGCTACGACGCCGTTGCAGAAATCGCGTACGACGAGCTCGTCTCGATCTACCAGATCGCCGGCAAGACCGAGCGTCAAGACGCCGACGACGCGCTGAAAGAGCGGGTCAAGCTCGCCATCAACGAGAAGGTGTCCGCGGGCGAACTGTCGGGCGACATCCCGCCGATGGTCTCGGCAGCCTACAAGTCGGTCACCAAGACCGTCGTGCGCGGCCGCATCCTCACCGAGGGCATCCGCATGGATGGCCGCGGCCTGGCAGACATCCGTCCGCTCGACGCCGAGGTGCAGGTCATCCCGCGCGTGCACGGCTCCGCCATCTTCCAGCGCGGCGAGACCCAGATCCTGGGCGTCACCACCCTGAACATGCTCAAGATGGAGCAGCAGATCGATTCGCTGAGCCCGATCAAGAAGAAGCGCTACCTGCACCACTACAACTTCCCGCCCTACTCCACCGGAGAGACGGGTCGTGTCGGTTCGCCGAAGCGCCGCGAAATCGGGCACGGCTTCCTGGCCGAGCGCGCCATCGCCCCCGTGCTTCCGAGCCGCGACGAGTTCCCCTACGCGATCCGCCAGGTGTCCGAGGCTCTCGGCTCCAACGGGTCGACGTCGATGGGTTCCGTCTGCGCCTCGACCCTGTCGCTGCTCAACGCCGGTGTGCCGTTGCGCGCACCCGTCGCGGGCATCGCCATGGGCCTCGTGTCCGACACCATCGACGGAGAGACCCGCTACGCGGCGCTCACCGACATCCTCGGTGCAGAAGACGCGCTCGGCGACATGGACTTCAAGGTCGCCGGAACTTCTGACTTCATCACCGCGATCCAGCTCGACACCAAGCTCGACGGACTGCCCACGAGCGTGCTCGACGGCGCCCTGAAGCAGGCCAAGGCCGCGCGAACCGCGATCCTCAATGTCATCAACTCGGCGATCGATGCTCCCGACGAGATGGCCCCGACCGCGCCCCGCGTGATCAGCGTGCAGATCCCCGTCGACAAGATCGGCGAGCTGATCGGCCCGAAGGGCAAGACGATCAACGCCATCCAGGATGAGACGGGCGCCGACATCTCCATCGAGGAGGACGGCACGGTGTACATCGGCGCCGTCGACGGTCCCTCCGCCGAGGCCGCTCGGGCCCAGGTCAACGCGATTGCCAACCCGACCAACCCCGAGGTCGGCGAGCAGTTCCTCGGAACCGTCGTCAAGATCGCGACCTTCGGCGCGTTCGTGTCGCTGCTCCCGGGCAAGGACGGCCTGCTGCACATCTCGGAGGTGCGCAAGCTCGCCGGTGGCAAACGCGTCGAGAACGTCGAAGACGTGCTGGGTGTCGGCCAGAAGATCCTCGTCGAGATCACCAAGATCGATGACCGCGGAAAGCTGTCGCTCGCTCCGGTCGTCGCTGACGACGCAGACACCGAGGGCTCCGCTGCCGCCAGCGAGGGTCCCGAGGCTCCGGCCGAAGGCTAGTCTCACCATGATCGAAGGCCCGTCCCACGAAGGTGGGGCGGGCCTTCGTCATTTCGGCCTCGGTGAGAACTACACTGCCCTCATGACGCCGAACGACGACGCCAGAGCATTCGGGGCGGGCAGTGCAACCCAGGCCGTGCCGCCTGCGCGTTTTCGTCTCGCGATCGACGGCAGCGTCTTCGGCTGGGCGTCCGGCGTGGCCGCCACGGCCGACGTGCTGGATGCGTTTCACGACGCGGGCGGCCGGCTCATCTCGACGGCCGACCACTACGCAGGTGGTCGCAGCGAGATCATGATCGGCAACTGGGTGCGAACGAGAAAAGCTCGAGACAGGGTGTTCCTCGCCACGAAGATCGGCCGCCACCCGGATGCGCCCGGTCTCTCGGCCGAGAGCATCGTGGCCGCAACCGAGGCCTCCCTCGAACGGCTCCAGACCGACCACCTCGACCTGCTCTCGTTCGATGGAGACCATCCCCAGACGCCTCTGGAGGAGAGCCTGGCCGCCGTCGCCACGCTGATCGAGAGGGGCGCGATTCGCGCGCTTGCGGCGTCGTCCTACTCGGGCGCGCGCCTCATCGAGGCGCAGCAGTTGTCGCAACAACTCGAACTCCCGCGATTCAGGGCGGCCTTCAGCCCGTACAGCCTGATGACGCGGCGCCCGGTCGAGAACGAGCTGCTCCCCGCCGTCTCCTCTCTCAAGATCGGCATCTTCGCGCGTCTGCCCTTGGCCAACGGCTTCTTGACCGGCGAGTACCGCAGTCACAACGACGTTCCGCGGTCGATCATGTTCGCCGATGCCGCCTCGCATATCGGCCGGCAGGGCTTCACTGTTGTGAAGGCGCTCGAGCAGGTCGCGGCCGAACAGAACGCGTCGCTCGGCTCCTGCGCTCTGGCTTGGGTGCGCTCGAAGCCGAACATCATCGCGCCCGTGGTGCGGGCGGCGTCGGCCGAACAGGTCGCCGAGCTCGCGGCATCCGTCGATCTCGTTCTCGAGCCGCACCAGCTCGCCGCCCTCGATCGCGCGTCGCAGTGACATAGGCTGGGGCGCGATGAACAACGCCGTGCCACTGCCATTGAATCTGCCCGAACTCCGAGTCGAAGCGTCGGGCGGTTCACTGGTCCGACGCACGATTCTTCCGTCGGGCGTTCGCATCCTCACCGAGAAGATGCCCGGCGCGCAGAGCGCCACGGTCGGGTACTGGGTCGCCGTCGGCTCGCGTGACGAACTCGGCAGCGTTCTCGCCACGGCGTCCGGTCCCGCAGTGCCGTCGCGCTATGGCTCCACGCACTTCCTCGAGCACCTGCTGTTCAAAGGAACTCCGACGAGGTCGGCGCTCGACATCGCGGTGGCCTTCGACGCCGTGGGCGGCGAGCACAATGCCGCCACGAGCAAGGAGTACACCTGCTACTACGCCAAGGTCAGAGACCGCGACCTTCCCATGGCCGTCGACGTGATCGCCGACATGCTGACGTCGTCGCTGATCGAGCGGGGCGAGTTCGAGACCGAGCGGGGAGTGATCCTCGAAGAGCTGGCCGAGGCCTCCGACGACCCCTCCGATGTGGCAGGGGAGCGATTCTTCGAGGCCGTACTCGGCGAGCATCCACTCGCTCGACCCGTCGGAGGCAGCGCCGAGGCGATTCGCGAGGTCACGCGTGACGCCGTCTGGCAGCACTACCTCGAGAACTACCGGCCGCAAGACCTCGTGATCACCGCGGCCGGCGCCGTCGACCACGACGAACTCGTCGCACGTGTCACGGTCGCGCTCACGTCGGCCGGATGGAACCTCGAGCAGAGCGCCGAGCCCGTGGCCCGCCGCGCATCCACTCGCGTAGGGGTGCATCGCGGTTCGCCCCTCGTCGTAGTGCAGCGACCGAACGAGCAGGCGAGCCTGATAGTAGGAACCTCCGGATTCACGGCGAACGACGACCGTCGTTCGGCCCTCAGCGTGCTCGGCTCCGTCTTCGGCGGGGGCATGTCCTCGAGGCTCTTCCAGGAGATCCGCGAGAAGAGGGGGCTCGCGTACTCGGTCTATTCGTTCGCGCCGTCGTACTCCGATGCGGGACTCTTCGGCATGAATGCCGGATGCACCCCGGCGCGGGTCGGCGAGGTCGCCGAGCTCATGATCGAACAGCTGCAGCTTCTGGCCGACGACGGCATCACGGCAGACGAGCTGCGACGCGCGCACGGGCAGCTGTCGGGTTCCGCGGCCCTGGCACTCGAAGACTCAGACACGCGGATGTCGCGGCTCGGGCGCGCCGAGATAACGCAGGGCGAGTTCGTCGACCTCGACGAGGCGCTGCGCCGCCTCGACCGGGTGACGCCCGAAGACGTGCACGAACTCGCGCGCGACATCGCGGCGCGTCCGATCTCGATCTCCGCCGTCGGAGCCATTGCCGAGAATGCCTTCGATCGCGTGAATTCGATGCGATCAGGGGCGACATCGTGACCCGCACCCTCTACCTCGTTCGGCACGGCGAACAGCAGGATGCCGAGTACGGCATCAACGACGGCCCCCTGTCTCCGCGTGGCCAGCGCCAGGCCCGACTCGTCGCGGAACGGCTCGGCGGCGTGCCATTCACCAACGTGTGGCATTCGCCGCTTCAGCGTGGGGAAGACACCGCGGCGATCATGGCCGAGCATCTGCCGGCACTGCAGCCCGAGCCCACTGCCCTGCTCTTCGATTGCGTTCCTACGGGCTACTCGCCGCAGATGCCGCACGCCTTCCAGCCGTTCTTCAACTCGGTGACGATCGAGCAGGTCGACGCGGGAAGGGCGCAGATGGCCGACGCCGTCTCGGAGTTCTTGTCGCCGACTCGTGAGCCCACCAATGATCTGCTGATCACGCACAACTTCGTGATCGGGTGGCTCGTGCGAGAGGCCATGGGTGCACCGGACTGGCGCTGGGTGGGGGTGAACCAGGCGAACTGCGGCCTGACGATCATCACAGTGAAGGCCGGCAGGCTGCCCGAACTCATGACCCACAACGACCTGGGTCACCTGCCCGTCGAACTGCGCACAGGGCTTCCCGAGGCGCAGCCGTACTGACGCCTATCCCGCGGCCCGCAGTTCTTTCGCGTACCAGACGGTCGCGTTCGGATTCTCGTTGTACGGATCGACGGAGACATAACCTCGCTTCGCATAGAGCCGCGCGGCGCCCGTAAGGGTGTGGTGCGTGTCGAGCACTATCAACTCGGCTCCCCACTGTCGCGCCCGGGCCTCGAGCTCGTCCATCACAAGCGCGGCGATCCCCTGGCCCCTGCTCTGTGGCGCGAGCCAGAGGTGCTTGACCTCGAAGCGCACGCGACCCGTCGCATCGGGCGGAATACGACGGATGCCGCCGCATCCGACAGGCTCGTCGTCGCCGGCTATGAGGAATGCGCCGTCGGGCGCGACGAACCCGTTCGGGTCGGGGTAGGTGATCGTGTAGGCGCCCTGGGCCGGAGGAAACTCGCGGGCACGCCACGTGAAATAGTCGGTCAGCAACTCGTGCGCGTCAGGGGAGTCCGTTCGGGCCTCGCGGATATCCATGGCTCAAGGGTAGGCCAGCGCCCCGGGCCCCATCGACGGCAGGCGGCAACTCGCGACTTGGTAGATTGGAGCCATGACTACGAAGGTTGCCGTCGTCGGCGCATCCGGCCGCATGGGACAACTTTTTTCGACGATCGTCACCGAGACGCCGGGGTTCGCACTCTTCGCGCAGATCGGGTCGTCAGGAGACCTCGGCGAGATGATCGGGGCAGACCTCGCGGTCGACGTCACGGTCCCGGCCGTCTCGCACACCATCGTCGACTTCGCGCTGTCGAACGGCATTCCCGTGCTCGTGGGAACCTCGGGCTGGTCGGCGGATCGCATCCGCGGGCTCGAGCGTCGGTTGGTCGAGACACCCGAGCTCGGCGCCGTCATCATTCCGAATTTCTCGGTCGGTTCGGTGCTTGCAAGCTCGTTCGCGGCCACGGCGGCGCGGTTCTTCGACTCGATCGAGATCGTCGAGGCGCACCACGCCACGAAGATCGATTCTCCCTCCGGCACCGCCGTCAGAACGGCCGAGCTCGTCGCCGCGGCACGAGGCACGCGTGGACCGGTGTCGGCTCCGCACACAGACCAGCGCGCACGAGGACAGCAGGTCGCAAGCGTCCCCATCCACAGCCTTCGGCTTCAGGGTGTCGTCGCCAAGCAAGATGTGATTCTGGGCGGAGTAGGCGAGGTTCTCACCATCAGCCACGAGACCCTTGCGCCGAGCGCCTACGAGGCAGGAATTGCCATCGCCCTGCGCGCCGCCACCCGGGCTCGCGGAGTCGTCGTCGGGCTCGACCGGCTCATCGATCTGACGGCCGGATCGGACGAGCAGTGAGCCGTTTCGATCGCGTGTTCGACCGGACACGTCGATGAAGGGGCGGATCGCCGCGTGGGCGATGGCTGTGCTGCTGGCGCTCTATCTTGTTCTCGTCGCAGATCGCTCCGTGCGACTCGTGGCGACGGGCGAGCCTGTGGCCGTCGGCCTGGGAGTGGCTCTCGTCATTCTGCCGCTGATCGCCGCGTGGGCGTTGCTGCGTGAGCTGCTTTTCGGGATCCGCACCGAACGTCTTGTCAAAGATCTCGAGGCTGAACAGGGTCTGCCAGAAGACGAGCTGCCCAAGCGGCCGAGCGGGCGACCCGACAGGGCGGCCGCCGACGCCGAGTTCGAGCGCTTTCGGGCCGAGGTCGACGCCTCACCCGAGAGCTGGCGTGCCTGGTTCAGGCTCGGCCTGGCCTACGACGCCAGCGGCGACCGCAGACGCGCCCGCGCGGCGCTGCGTCGGGCGATCGAGTTGAACCGGCAGGCCGCCTGAATTTTCGCTTGCTAGGTGCGGGCCGGGACGGGCCGAGCTAGAGCCGCCGCAAGAGCCTGGCCGACACTCTCGTCGCGGAAGGAGAATCCGTCGGCGACGAGCAGTTGCGACGAGACGTTCTGGTCTGCCAGAAGCAGTTCTGTGCCCGCGTCGGCAAGGGCGGCCTTGATGGCCCAGCCCGGCGCGCGCAGCCAGAACGGCCTGTTGAGCTGATGGGCGAGGGTCTCGGTGAGCTCCGACGCCGTGGCCGGATGCGGTGAGGCCAGGTTGACCGGGCCCGTGAGCGACGAGTCGAGCGCGAGGTGCGCGATGGCAGCGGCTTCGTCGTCGAGGCTGATCCACGGCCACACCTGCGTGCCGGCACCCAGGGGGCCGGCGACACCGAGCTTCGCCAGAATGTGCAGCGGCTTCAGCGCGCCTCCGTTGCCGAGCACGAGTCCGGTACGGGCCATCACCACACGGGTGCTCGGCGAGGCCTTGGCTGCTGCGCGTTCCCAGGCCTCGACGACCTTGGCGAGAAAGCCGTCGCCCTGAGCCGAGGTCTCGGTAAGAACCTCGGCCGGGCGATCTCCGTAGAAGCCCACGGCCGACCCGTTCACCAGGGTGTGCGGGGGAGATGCCGACTTGGCGATCGCCGCCGTGATGGTGCTCGTGGCCTGAAGGCGTGACGACAGGATCTGCTTCTTGTACGGCAGTGTCCACGGCAGACGAGAGATGGATGCGCCCGACAGGTTCACGATGACATCCGCGGCATCGACCGTTGCGACGTTCAGCCACGAGACCTCCGGGTCCCACTGGCGTTCCTTCGGATGATGGGTGGGATGCCGTACGAGTCGAATAACCAGGTGTCCGGCCGCCTCGAGCTGGCGGGTCAGTTCGGTGCCGATCATTCCGGATGCCCCGGCGATGACTATGGTCTGCTGTTCAGGCATTCGGCCTCCCTTTCCTTTCAGCCTAACCGGCCCGCCCCGGCGGGCAGGTACGTCTTCGTCGTCCGGGGCGAATTCGGTGCTACCGTTGCAGCATGCTGTTCGGTCTGCTCCTTCTTAGCTGCCGCGACGAGTCCTAGTCTCAGGCCTTCCTCGTCGCGGAGTTTGCTATTGGCTGACCATCCGAAGACGCGAAGGAACCAGACCGTGAAGAACAATCAGACAGCATCGGCCATGCCGATCCACAAGTACCGCCCGTTCCACGAACAGATCGCCGTCGACCTGCCCGACAGAACATGGCCGGCCAAGCGCATCACCGAGGCACCCCGCTGGTGCGCCGTCGATCTGCGAGACGGCAACCAGGCGCTCATCGACCCGATGAGTCCCGAACGCAAGCGAGTGATGTTCGACCTGCTGGTGCGCATGGGCTACAAGGAGATCGAGGTCGGATTTCCGAGCGCGAGCCAGACCGACTTCGACTTCGTGCGCAGCCTCATCGATGAGAACGCCATTCCCGACGACGTCACGATCCAGGTGCTGACGCAGGCGCGCGAGCACCTGATCGCCCGCACCTACGAGTCGATCGCCGGGGCCAGACAGGCAATCGTGCATCTCTACAACTCCACGTCCATCCTGCAGCGCGACGTCGTCTTCCGCAGCGACAAGCAGGGCATCATCGACATCGCCCTCACCGGCGCACGTCTGTGCCGGCAGTACGAAAAGACGATTCCCGAGACTGTCGTCTACTACGAGTACTCGCCCGAGAGTTTCACGGGCACCGAGCTCGAGTTCGCACTGGATGTCTGCAACCAGGTCATCGAAGTCTTCGAGCCGACCGCAGACCGCAAGGTCATGATCAACCTGCCGGCCACCGTCGAGATGGCGACGCCGAATGTCTACGCCGACTCGATCGAGTGGATGAGCCGCAGACTGGCGCATCGCGAGAACATCGTTCTCTCGCTGCACCCCCACAACGATCGAGGCACGGCCATCGCGGCCGCCGAGCTGGGCTATCTCGCCGGCGCCGACCGCATCGAGGGCTGCCTGTTCGGCAACGGCGAGCGCACGGGCAACGTCGACCTGGTTGCCCTCGGCATCAACCTGTTCACTCAGGGCATCGATCCGCAGATCGACTTCTCCGACCTCGACGAGATCCGGCGCACGGCCGAGTACTGCAACCAGCTGAAGGTGCCCGAGCGCAGCCCGTGGGCCGGCGACCTGGTCTACACGGCGTTCAGCGGATCTCATCAGGACGCCATCAAAAAGGGTTTCGAGGCCATGGCCGTCGACGCGGTCGCGCAGGGCAAAGAGGTCGACGACCTGGTGTGGGCGGTTCCCTACCTGCCTGTCGATCCCAAAGACCTGGGCCGCAGCTATGAGGCTGTCATCCGCGTAAACTCGCAGTCGGGCAAGGGCGGTGTGGCATATCTGCTGAAGAACGACCACGCGCTCGACCTGCCGCGCAAACTGCAGATCGAGTTCTCGGGCGTTGTTCAGGCGAAGACCGACGCCGACGGTGGCGAGGTCACGAGCGAGCAGATCTGGGACATCTTCCAAGACGAGTACCTGCCCGCTCCGGCCGAACACTCCGAGTCGAAGTGGGGGCGCTTCGAGCTCACCCGCACGCGAACTGCCAGCGATATGTCGGGCAGCGTCTCGCTGCAGGTCGAGCTGCGCATCGGAGACGAGACGCTCGACACAGAGGCCTCGGGCAACGGCCCGATTGCGGCGTTCCTCAACGTACTGAGCGACCAGGGTGTCGATGTCAAGCTCTACGACTATGTCGAGCACGCCCTGAGCGCGTCGGGCGATGCGCTGGCAGCGGCGTATGTCGAACTGCAGGTCAACGGTTCGAGGCTCTGGGGCGTCGGTATCGACGCCGACATCTCGACGGCGTCTCTGAAGGCCGTCGTCAGTGCGGTCAACCGCGCCATCCGGGTTTCGGATGCGGATCGCGAGCTCACCGCCGTCGGATAGAGACCCGCACCGGCACTCAGGGCTGGCCCGGCTTCGCCGCTCGGCGGAGTCGAGGCCAGCGCGGACGCAGCGCGGAACGCGAGATCTTCGGTATCCGCCGGATGGCGCGCTGTTCGGGCAGGCTCCAGCCGTAGCGAACGGCGAGCAGGCGCACCACGGTGGTGACGACGACGCAGATGACGGCGGCGACGGTGATGTCGAGGCCGCCCGCCCAGAACATGACGAGAACTGCCGACCCGGCGCCGGCGGCGACCGCATAGAGCGATCCCACGTGCATGAGCGCGATGGGCATGGCGAGCAGCACGTCTCGCACCACGGATCCGCCGACGGCCGAGACCACCCCGACGAAGATCGACGGGATGACGGGGAGCCCCAGCGACAGGGCCTTGGTGGTTCCGATGGCTCCGAAGAGGCCGATGGTGAGCGCGTCGAGGATCGTGATCACCGTGTCGAGGCGCTCGAAGAGTCGCACGAGCAGCATGCCGAACAGGGCCGACAGCACGGCGACGCTCAGGTACCAATTCGTGTGCAGGGCCACCAGCGGCACCACGAGGAGGATGTCGCGCAGCAGGCCTCCGCCGAGGCCGGTGGCCACGCCGATGATGGCGACTCCGAGCAGGTCGAGCCTGCGATCCCTGAACTGCGACGCGAACATGGCGCCCTGCAGGCTGCCGATGCCCACGGCCAGAAGATCCGCCCAGAAGGGGATGGAGAAGGTCTCGGCGACTGACACCCTCAAGGTGTACCACGACCGCGCGTGCACCGGGCGTTCACGAAGCTGAGGGTCGATAATGGATCGTGCCTGTTTACCGTGACGACTGCGTCGTGCTGCGCACCCACAAGCTGGGTGAGGCCGATCGCATCGTCACCATGCTCACACGCCAGCATGGCAAAGTGCGCGCGGTGGCCCGCGGCGTGCGGCGCACGGCATCGAAGTTCGGTGCACGCCTCGAGCCATTCATGGTCGCCGATGTGCAGTTCTACGAGGGTCGGTCGCTCGACACAGTCACCCAGGCCGAGACCATTTCTTCATACGGTGCCGCCATCACCGCCGACTACGCGAGCTACACGGCGGCCAGCGCCATGGTCGAGACCGCCGACAAGCTCAGCGAGGCCGAGGCCGGGCTGCCGCAGTACCTCCTTCTGGTGGGCGCGCTTCGTTCGCTGTCTCGAGGCGAGCACGGGGCCAGCCTCACCCTCGACTCCTACTTGCTGCGCGCCCTGTCGATGGCCGGCTGGGCTCCGAGTTTCCATGACTGCGCGGTCACGGGCGAGCCCGGTCCCCATTCCGCCTTCGTCGTGCAGCTCGGAGGAGTCGTCAGCGATTCCGTCGCCCCTCCGGGAACGCCCCGCCTCGATGTGCAGACCGTGGGACTCCTCAGTGCCTTGCTCACCGGCGACTGGGAGCGGGCCGATGCATCCGACCAGAAATCCCGGTCGAAGGCCAGCGGCGTGGTCTCGGCCTATACCCAGTGGCACCTCGAACGGGGCCTCAGGTCGCTCGAGCACGTGGATCGTTCCGTGCAGAAGCACTCACAGGAGGCCGCGTCATGATCCGTCCCCGCCCGGGCGATTCGCGGCCCGATTTTCAACCCCTCGACTTCACCGGCATCCATCCGCCCGCGATTCCGGCCGACCAGGTGCCGCAGCATGTCGCTGTGGTCATGGACGGCAACGGTCGATGGGCGAACCAGCGCGGCCTCACCCGCGTCGAAGGCCACCGGGCGGGCGAGGCGGCGCTGCTCGACGTCGTGGCGGGCGCCATCCAGGTCGGCGTCACGCACCTCAGCGTGTATGCATTCTCAACCGAGAACTGGAAGCGGTCGCCGGATGAGGTGCGCTTTCTCATGGGCTTCAACCGCGAGGTGCTGCATCGACGCCGCGACCAGCTCAACGAGTGGGGTGTGCGCATCCGCTGGGCAGGGCGCAAGCCCAGGCTCTGGGCGAGCGTCATCACAGACCTTCAGGTCGCCGAGCGGCTCACCGCGGGCAACAGCACCATTACGCTGAGCATGTGCGTCAACTACGGCGGTCGCAACGAGATCGTGGATGCCGTGACCGCCATCGCCGAGGACGTGCGGGCCGGCCGGTTGAAGCCCTCGGGTATCAGCGAGAAGACGATTCAGAAGCACCTGTATCTCCCCGACCTGCCCGACGTCGATCTCTTCGTGCGCAGCTCGGGCGAGCAGCGCACCAGCAACTTCCAGCTGTGGCAGTCGGCCTATGCCGAGATGGTGTTCCTCGACACACTGTGGCCCGACTTCACGCGCCGAGACCTGTGGCAGGCCATCGAGCACTACGTCGGCCGGTCCCGCCGCTTCGGCGGGGCAGTCGACGCTCCCTCTACGCCCGCCCACTAAACTTTCGGCATGTCGGATCTCACTCGCATTGACTCCCATTCCGTGTCGCAGCCCGAACCTCCGCTCGTGGTCATCGGCGAAATAGTGGTGACCAGCAATTGGCTCGTCACCCCGTCGGGCACAGTTCCCCTCGCTGGCACGGAGTTCTACGTCACCGACTTCACGCGTGTTGAGCAGAAGACCCCGACGTGGGCAATCGTGCTCGCCATCGTCGGTTTCTTTCTGGTACTCGTTCTCAGCCTGCTCTTTCTGCTTGCGCGCGAGTCCCGGATGACCGGGTATGTGCAGGTCACGGTGCGAAACGGCCACCTGCAGTACCAGAGCAACGTGCCGGTGCTCTCTGCGGCGACGGCACCGGATGTTTTCGCTCGAGTGCAACACGCCCGTCACGTCGTGTCGTTGGCCGCCTGAGTCTGCGCTTCAGCGAACGGGACAACCGAGCGGTGATCCGCCGGTCTGATCAGATCGTTTGACTGTGGAGGACGTTGCCGACAGGAAATCTGTGGAGGAGCGGTCCACGGACGGGAGCGCCCTTCGACAGGCTCAGGGAACGGCGCCCAGGGATCGGTCGTCTCGATACGCCCTGCTCGTTCCTCGCGAGCGCTGCTCGACCGACGCAGCATCCTGCGCGGTCAGGAGGAGCGCGGCTTCAGCTCGTCGGTGATGTCCGCGATCGTCGCGCCGAAGGCATCCAGAAGCGCGTCGGCGTCGACGAAGGCCGACAGGCCGTGCTCGCCAGCGCCGAGCGCGATGCGCCGACCGATGATGCGCTCGTCGGCGAAGACGGGCCAGGCCGTTGTGCTCCCCAAAGGGGTGATCGTGCCGCGCTCGTAGCCCGTGGCGTCGCGCGCCACGTCTTGGTGGGGCAGCGACAGTTTGTTCACGTTCACGATCGCGCGCAGTTTGGCCCAGCTGATCTGCCGGTCGCCGGGCACGAGGGCGAACACGAAGTCGCCGTCGTGGCGTTTGACGACGAGTGTCTTCACGATGTCCGACGGCTCGAGCCCCAGGGAGACGGCCGCTTCCTCGAGGCTGTTCGCTGGCGGGCGCTGCACGATCTCTACGGCGAGCCCGCGGTCTTTCGCGTCGCCACGAACACGGTCTCGTCCTGAAGTCGTCATTGAACGAGTCAACCATGAGGCCGCTCAGAACCTCCTGTGTCGAAGATCCGCCCATCCGACCGGGAATAGCCGCCTCGCGCCCGCCGTTGCCAACCCTGTGACCGATCTTCAGAACCCTCTCGCCGCAGCCCCCATCAAGGTCGATGTCTGGAGCGACATCGCCTGCCCCTGGTGCTACATCGGCAAGCGCAAACTCGAGGCGGGCATCGAGGCGTTCGGCACGCAGCCTGGAACTCCTGCGGTCGAGATCGAGTACCACAGCTTCGAGCTCTCACCCGATACGCCCGTCGACTTCGCGGGCGACGAGGTCGAGTTCCTCGCCAACCACAAGGGCATTCCCGCCGAGCAGGCCAGGCAGATGCTCACCCGCGTGGTCGGAATCGCCGAAGACGTCGGGCTGCACTACGACTACGACGCGCTGCAGCACGCGAACACGGTCAAGGCCCACGAGCTCATCCACTACGCCAAGTCGAAGGGAATGCAGCTCGAGGCCAAGGAGCGCCTCTTGAAGGCGTACTTCGAAGAAGGCCGCAACGTCGGTCGCATCGAAGACCTGGCCGATCTCGCAGCCGAGATCGGTCTCGATCGCGACGATGTCGTGCGCTCGCTGATCTCGGGCGAATACCTCGAGTCCGTCCGCAGTGACCAGCGACAAGCGCAGGAATACGGAATTCAGGGCGTGCCCTTCTTCGTGATCGACGGCCGGTACGGTGTGTCGGGCGCCCAAGATGCCGCGACGTTCGTCGAGGTCTTCGGCCGGATCGCGGGCGAGCGCACCGGCTCCGTCGACGCGGTGTCGGCATGACCGCGAGGCACGACGCGGCCGTCGGCGAGTCCGGTGTCGCCCCGGCCGCTCCGGGCCTGGTCATGGTCGGCGCATCCGGTGCCGTCTGTGTCGACGGCGTCTGTGCCATCGAGCCCCACGCCGAGGCGAACGCGGAGGGCAGCC